>JBJMWH010000088.1:0-6556 GCA_045810245.1 Burkholderiales bacterium
CGTCGTGCGCAACGGCATCGTGCAATACGCCAATACTGAAGATGAGCAACGCGCAATGATCCTGCGGCGCAAGGAGAAATAGCCGCCTCGTGCCGGAGCGTCGAGGGCTCAGGTGCCGGGATCAGCTGATCTACGCTGACGCGACGACGAGCGAGAAGTGCTCCACCACCGGTGGCGCCGCGAAGAACGGCCCCACGATCGCGCGCCACTGTGGGAACAGCGGCCCCTCGCGAAAGTCCACTGTGTGGTTCTCGAGCGTTGCCCAGCGAATCATCAGCACATACCGCTCGGGCGACTCCATTCCCTTGCGCACGTCATAACCCAGAAAGCCCTTGGCCTGCGAGATCACGGTCTCGAGGCCGCGCTGGATGGCGGCGTCAAATTCGGCGTTCTTGCCCGGGGCGATGCGGATGTCGGCGATTTCGAGAATCATGGTGGGCCTTTGGTTGAAAGCGGGTGTGAAAGCGGAAAAACCGCAGCCTACACGCCCAGCCAGCGGGCCAGCGCGCCAAGGTCTTGCGCGAGTTCGGCCGAGCTGCCGTCGGCGACCACACGGCCCTTTTCGAGCACCACGGCGCGGTCGGTGTGCGCAAGCACGGCGCGGTAGTTGCGATCGACGATCAGCGTGCTGATGCCGGTTGCGCGGATCTCGCTCACCACGCGCCAGATCTCGGCCACGATCAGCGGGGCGAGGCCTTCGGTGGCTTCGTCGAGGATCAGCAGACGCGGGTTGGTCATCAATGCGCGGCCGATGGCGAGCATCTGCTGCTCGCCGCCCGAGAGCTGGTTGCCGAAGTGCCTGTGCCGTTCCTGCAGCTGCGGGAAAAGGGCAAAGATGCGCTCGAGCGTCCAGGGCTTCGGGTTCGAACGACGGTTGGCCGCGGTCGCGACGAGGTTCTCGCGCACCGTGAGGTTCGGGAACACCTGCCGGCCTTCGGGCACCAGCCCGAGCCCCGCCTGGGCGATGCGGTAGGAGGGCAGGCCGTGGATCTCCTTTCCTTCGAAGGAGATGGTTCCCGACTTGGGCCGCGTAATGCCCATCACCGAGCGCACCGTGGTGGTCTTTCCCATCCCGTTGCGGCCGAGCACCGAAATCACCTCGGCTTTCCTGATTTCCAGGTCCACCCCAAAGAGGACCTGGCTGCGTCCATAGGACGTCTGCAGGCCGCGCACCTCGAGCATCAGGCCTCCGACCCGAGGTAGGCCTGCCGCACTTCCTCGTTCCGTCTGATCTTTTCGGGCGTATCGGTCGCCATCACCCGGCCGTACACGAGCACGGAGATGCGGTCGGCGAGCCTGAATACCGCATCCATGTCGTGCTCGACGAGGATGATGGTGTGCTTGCGCTTGAGCGAGGCGAGCAGCGCGATCATGCGCTGCGATTCCTCGATCCCCATGCCGGCCATCGGCTCGTCGAGCAGCAACAGGCGTGGCCTCGTGGCGAGCGCCATGGCCACCTCGAGCTGCCGCTGCTCGCCGTGCGCGAGGTTTCCCGCGAGAACATGATCTCTTCCTCCCAGACCGAAGTCGGCCAGGATTTTTCTGGCCGGCTCGAGCAGGACTGGCTCGGTGCGCGCATCTCGCCAGAAGCGGAAGCTGTGCCCGGAGCGCGCCTGGATGGCGAGCGCCACGTTGTGCAGCGCGCTGAAGTCGGGATAGACGCTCGTGATCTGGAACGAGCGTGCGAGCCCGAGGCGCGCGCGACGCGGCGCCGGCAGCGCGGTGATGTCGGCGCCGGCGAAGCGCACCGTGCCTGAATCGGGCCGCAGGTTGCCCGCGAGCTGGCTGATGAAGGTGGTCTTGCCGGCGCCGTTCGGGCCGATCACCGCGTGCGTCTCGCCCTCGGCGACATCGAAGTCGATGCCGTCGCTCGCGCGCAGCGCGCCGAATTGCTTCGTCAGCCCGCGGACTTCAAGCATCGGGCTTGTAGAACATGCCGGCGAGGCCGCGCTTGAAGAAGATCACCGAGAGCACGAGCAGCGGGCCGAGCACGACCTGCCAGTACTCGGTCCAGCCTTTCAGCGCCTCCTCGATGAGAAGCAGCGCGAAGGTGCCGATGACCGGCCCGGCGGTGCTCGCCATGCCGCCGAGAATGACCATGAACATGAGATCGCCCGACTGCTGCCAGCTCATGAGGCCGGGCGTGATGTAGTTGGTATGGTTCGCATAGAGCGCGCCGGCGAGGCCGCCCATCGCGCCGGCGATGACGAAGGCGGCGAGGCGGTACGGGTAGGGCGAGAAGCCGATCGCGCGTGTGCGCGAGTCATTGGATTTCGCGGCCCGCAACACGATGCCGAATCTCGAATTGACGATTCGATCAACCAAACAAACCGAGACCAGCATCAGAGCCAAGGCCAGGTAATAGAAGGCCACCGGGTCGGCCAGGTCGAGCAGCCCGGAGAGCTGGCTCCTTGCCTTCAGCCGCATGCCGTCGTCGCCGCCGAACACGTCGAGCGAGATGCCGAGGTAATACAGCATCTGCGTAAAGGCGAGCGTGATCATGATGAAGTAGATGCCGCTGGTGCGGATGGACACCGCGCCGATCGCGAGCGCGACGAGCGCCGAGGCGCCGATCGCGAGCGGCCATTGCAGCCAGCCGCTGGTGACGCCGTAGAAAGCCATGATGCCGACGCTGTAGGCGCCGACGCCGAGGTACGCGGCATGGCCGAAGGAGACGAGGCCGCCGTAGCCGAGGATGAGGTTGAGGCTGATGGCCGCGATCGACAGGATCAGCATGCGCCGCACGAGGTCGATGTAGTACGTCTGCCCCAGCGCGATCGCGAGCGGCGGCAGCGCCACGAGGAGCGCGACGGCGACGGCCCAGAGGACGACGCGCCGCTTCATCGGCCGGAAAAAAGGCCCGCCGGCCTGACCGAGAGCACCACCGCCATCAGCAGGTAAATGAGCATCGAGGCGAGCGCGGGGCCGGCCGCCTCGGCGGCCGGCGGCGAGATGACGCTGCCGAGAAGCGGCTTGAGAAAGGCCCGGCCCAAGGTGTCGACCACCCCGACAATGATCGCGCCGACGAGCGCGCCGCGCACCGAGCCGATGCCGCCGATCACGATGACCACGAACACCTGGATGAGGATGAGCTCGCCCATCCCCGGCTGCACCGCGTAGATCGGCCCGGCCATCAGGCCGGCGAGCCCGGCGAGCGCAGCGCCTACGCCGAATACCACGGTGTAGAGCAACTTGATGTTGACGCCCAGGGCGCCGACCATGGTTCGGTTCGAAGCGCCGGCGCGCACGAGCATGCCGAGGCGCGTGCGCGTAACGACGTACCACAGAATAAGCGCTATTGACAAACCGACAACAAGAATGGCAACGCGGTAGACCGGGTAGCGGGAGCCGGTGAAGAGCTCGATGTGCCCTTGCAGCCAGCCCGGCAGCGCGGCGTACTGCGCGCCGCGGCCCCAGATCATGGAAACGAGCTCGTTGAAGAACAGGATGAGGCCGAACGTGGCCAGCACCTGGTCGAGGTGATCGCGGTGGTAGAGCGCGCGTAGCGCCACGACCTCCACCACCATGCCGACGAGCAGTGTGCCGAGCAGGGCGAGCACGACGCCGGCGAGGTAGTTCCCGGTCCAGCCGGTGAGCGCCACGGCGAGGTAGGCGCCGACCATGTAGAGCGAGCCGTGCGCCAGGTTCACCGTGTTCATGATGCCGAGCACGAGCGTGAGCCCGGCGGCCATCAGGAAAAGCATGACGCCGTACTGCAGGCCGTTCAGCAGCTGCTCGAAGACCAGTCCCCAGGTCATCTCGGAAAATGAGCCAAAAAATAAGGGCGCCCGCGCGCCCTTATTGAAAAATATGGTTTTAGAAACCTACCACTTCATCTTGCAATCTTGGTGGTAGGCGTCCTGGTGCTTCTCGAACGCCTTCTGCAGGATCTTCATGGCGACGCCGTCCTTGTTGTCCGCCTTCACCGCCTGCAGGAGATAGAAGTCCTGGATCGGATGCTGGTTGTTGTTGAACTGGAACTTGCCGCGCACCGAGTTGTAGTTCGCCTTGCGCATTTCCTTGACCAGCGCCTGGGTGTCCTTCAGGTTGCCCTTGGTGCCGCGCACGGCGGAGTCGATCAGCATGATCGCGTCGTAGCTCTGCGCGCCGTAGTACGAGGGCGTGTAGCCGTTCTTCTTGCGGAAGTCGGCGACGAACTTCTCGCTCGCCGGAATCTTCAGGTCGGGGCTCCAGAAGCGCGCCTCGTACTGGCCGACCGCCGCGTCCTGCAGCGCCGGCAGCGTGGTCTCGTCGACCGTGAACACCGTATAGAGCGGGATCTGGTCGCGCAGGCCGGCCTGGGTGTACTGCTTCACGAACTGGATGCCCATGCCGCCCGGATAGAAGGCGAACACGGCCTTCGGGTTCTTCGCGCGCAGCTGGGTGATCTCGGCCTGGTAGTCCTGCTGCTGGAACTTGGTGTAGACCTCGTCGACGATGCGGCCCTTGTAGTAGCGCTTCAGGCCCGCCACCATGTCCTTGCCGGCCTGGTAGTTCGGCGCCATCACGTACACGTCGTTGATGCCCTTGTCCTGCAGGTATTTGCCGAGCGCCTCGGGCGACTGGTCGTTGTTCCACGAGGCGGAGAAGTAGAGCTCGTTGCACTGGCTGCCGGCGAGCGGCGCGGCGCCCGCGTTGGCGCCCACCATGATCTTGCCCGCCCCGGTGACCACCGGCACGACGGCCATCATGACGTTGGACCAGATGATGCCGGCCATGAAATCGACCTGGTTCTTCTTCAGCATCTCCTCGGCGAGCTGCACGCCCACCTCGGGCTTGAACTGGTCGTCGCCGTAGATCACCTCGACTTCCATGCCGTTCATCTTGCGGCCGAGCTGGTCGAGCGCGACCTCGACCGAGTCCTTCATGTGCTTGCCGATGATCGCGGGCGGGCCGCTCATGGTCGAGATGAAGCCGATCTTGACCTTCTGCTGGGCCTGCGCAGGTGCGGCGAACGCGAGTGCGACGGCGATCGCACCGGCCAGAATCGCTGCGGTGGGTTTGCTCATGCTGTCCTCCTCCAAGGCATCCTCAGGAAATATAATTCAACAAAATCTGGGGCTTATGCAGTCTAGAGTCGATGCCTTGGATGCGCAAGGGGGCGTCAGGGATTATCGTGCCGCGGTGCTGAAGCTTGTTTCGGTCGTGAAGCGTCTCGGAGGACGGAGCGTACTCAACGAGATCTCGCTCGAGGTGGCGGCCGGCGAGTACGTCGCGATCGTCGGCGACTCGGGAATCGGCAAGTCGACGCTGCTGAACGTTATCGCCGGCCTAGAGCCTGTCGATTCAGGGCAGTTATTTTTCAATTCTCAAAATCTGACTGACCTCGATGACGATGGGCTCGCGCGCATGCGGCGCGACAGCTTCGGCTTCGTGTTCCAGGCCTTTCACGTCCTGCCGCACCTGAGCGCCATCGAGAACGTCGCCTTGCCGCTCCTTCTTCGCGGAATTTCCGATCAGGAAAAGGCAAGGGCCATGCTGGCCGCGGTCGGCCTGAGCGGCCGCGAGGCGAGCCTGCCGCGGGAGCTATCGGGCGGCGAACTGCAGCGCGTGGCGATCGCGCGCGCGCTGGTGGGCGAACCGGCGCTGGTGCTGGCCGACGAACCTACGGGAAACCTGGATCCGCAGAATGTGTCCCAGGTTCTGGGCTTGATCAGAAAGCTGGTGAAGGAGGCCGGCTCAGCCGCGATCCTGGCAACGCATTCGGCTGAAGCGGCTGCCGGCTGCGACCGCGTCTACCGCCTGACGGGCGAAGGACTCTCTTCGGTTTCCTGATCGACCACGGATGCTGCCGGCGTCGCGCCGAATACCGCGTCGAGGAGCGCGGAGAGGCGCTTCAGCTCCGGTCCTATGGCCTCGACCGCTTGAAGGGCCGAGGCGTCGAGCGCCGGTGTATTGCGAAGCGCCTGCAGCGCCTCGCGGATCGTGGCGAGTGCCTCGCCCGCTTCATGCACGCGGTTGACGGGACCCAGATCCGTGATGAGCAGCGTCAGGTAACCATCGGCGAACGCCGCCAGCTCGATGCGTGTGAGCAGGTGAGTGCCGTCGTGACGCACGAAGCAGATCTCAACGCGGGAGTTGCGCGCCGCCACCAGCAGAAAGCTGCTCAAGCGCGCGCGATCCGTCGCGCGCACATAGGCTTCCAGCGGCACGGCGAAGAGCTTCGACATCGGCACGCCGAGCATTTCAGAGAAGCGCTGGTTGGCGAACAACACGTCGCCGCTCACCGAAACCGTCACCGCTCCCTGCTGCATGCGTTCCACCACCTGGCGATAGCGCTGGTATGCGCCTGCCAGCAGGAGCACCTTGTGGTTGTTGTCGCCTTGCGCGACGACGAAGGCGTCGACCTCGCCGCTCGTGATGGCGCGGCGCATGTCCTCTGCCTCTTCAAGGCGCTGCTTGAGCGAGGCGATCTCGGCGTCGAGGCGGGCGGAGTCTTGTGCGCGGTTCATCGATACCCCTGCGTCGTTTGGCTATTCGGAGCGCGGCCGCAGCTGCAGGCCGACGAGCGCGCGCTCGGTGTTCGATAGGTCGCCGATGATCTTGCGCAGCGGCG
>JBJMWH010000089.1:0-9330 GCA_045810245.1 Burkholderiales bacterium
CTCCAGCACGCCGAGCTGCTTCGCCGCCTTGCGCTTCGCCAGGGCGAAATCGTCGATGCCGTCCTCGGCCATGAGCCGCGCCGCCGCGGCAGCGATGCGGGCGCGCGTGCCGGCCTGTTTATTTCGGGTCATACAGCAGTCTCCAGCCTGAATATAGCCCAAGGGCCTCGCATAGAATCCCGGCAGCTGTCTCCGGACCGCCTCGAATGAGCGCTCACCTCCACATCCTCGGGATTTGCGGCACCTTCATGGGCGGCATCGCCGCCATCGCCAAAGCCGCCGGTTACCGCGTGACCGGCTGCGATTCCAACGTGTACCCACCCATGAGCGACCAGCTGCGCGCCCTGGGCATTGAGCTTACGGAGGGGTTCGACGAGAGCCAGCTCAAGCTTCGCCCGGACGCCTGGGTGATCGGCAACGTGGTCACGCGCGGAAATCCGCTCATGGAAGCGATCCTCGATCAAGGCGAGCGCTACATTTCCGGGCCGCAATGGCTGGCGGAAAACGTCTTGGCCGATAAGCATGTGCTCGCTATCGCGGGCACCCACGGGAAGACGACGGCCTCCGCCATGCTTGCGTGGGTACTGGAGCGCGCTGGGCGCTCTCCGGGATTTCTGATCGGGGGCGTGCCGATGGATTTTCCGGTTTCGGCGCGGCACACGGACTCTCCGCTATTCGTGATCGAAGCGGATGAGTACGACACCGCATTCTTCGACAAGCGCTCGAAGTTCGTCCATTACCGGCCGAGGACGGCCGTGCTGAACAATCTTGAGTTCGATCATGCCGACATCTTCGACGATCTTGCGGCGATTGAGCGGCAATTTCATCACTTGGTGCGCACCGTGCCGCGCTCGGGCCGTTTGGTCGTCAATGGCAGCGACGAGGCGTTGAAGCGGGTGCTCTCGCAAGGGGCTTGGTCGCCGGTCGAGTGGTTCGGCGCGCCCGGGGCGTGGCAGGCGGGTTCACTCGACGCGGACGGGGGATTCGACATCGTCTGGCAGGACAAGCCAGTGGGGCGAGTGCGCTGGCAACTCCTGGGCGAGCACAACCAGTTGAATGCTCTGGCTGTCGTGGCGGCGGCGCGCCACGCCGGAGTCGACCCGGCGGCGGCGATCGACGCTTTGAGCACGTTTTCCGGAGTCAGGCGGCGCATGCAGGTCCGCGGCGAGGCGCGCGGGATCACCCTCTACGACGACTTCGCGCACCATCCCACCGCGATCCGCACGACCGTCGAGGGCCTGCGCAAGCGTATCGGGCGCAGCCGCATCCTCGCCGTGCTCGAACCGCGGTCGAACACCATGAAGCGCGGCGTGATGAAGGACGAGTTGCCTTCCAGCCTGCGCGAAGCCGACCGCATCTACGTCTACAGCGCAGGGCTGGGTTGGGACGCGGCCGGGGTTTTCGCGCCCTTGGGCGCGCGAGCGCGCTGCGAAGAAAGCCTGGACGCGCTGGTGGCCGCCGTGGCGGCGGAGGCCAAGCCAGGCGACCACATCCTCGTAATGTCGAACGGCGGCTTTGGCGGCATTCACGAGAAGCTGCTCGCCCGTCTCGGGAAAAGCGCGTGATCGTCTACCTGCACGGCTTCAACTCGTCGCCGCAATCGCACAAGGCGAAGCTGCTCGGCGAATACGTGGCGCAGCGCGGCCTTGCCTCCTGCTACGGCTGCCCGGCATTGCCGCCGCTTGCCTCCGACGCCATACGCGTCATCGAGGCGAGCCTGCCCTCAGGCGAGGTGTGCTTCGTCGGCTCCTCGCTCGGCGGCTTCTACGCCACCTACCTCGCCGAGGCGCGCGGCGCGAAGGCCGTGCTCATCAATCCGGCAATCGAGCCCTACGTCGGGCTGCGCGCCTATCTCGGCCCGCAGAGGAACCTTTACACTGGTCAGGCGTACGAGCTCACCGAGGCCCATCTGCACGACTGGGAGAGCCTGGAGGTGCCCCGGATCACACCGAGCCGTTATCTGCTTCTCGTCGAGACGGGCGACGAGCTGCTCGACTACCGCATGGCCGTCCGCCGCTACGCGGGCTGCGAGCAGGTCGTCGTGCAGGGTGGTGACCACAGCCTGCAGAGCTTTCCGCGGCATCTCGCGCGCATCGTGGAGTTCGCTGGGCATGCAGCTCTTGTATGAAGAAGACGGCGACCTGAAGGTCGGCGCGGTTCTGGGCGAGACCCCGGCATCCTTTCAGGTCGAAAGCCCGCACGGGCGCCGCTCCAAGATCAAGGCGGCGAGCGTGCTCCTCGCCTTTGAGCGTCCATCCGGCGCGGAGCTCCTCGCCGAGGCCGAAAAGTTCGCCAACGACCTCGACATCGGCTTCCTCTGGGAATGCAGCGGCTCGCGGGAGTTCGGCTTCCGCGAGCTCGCCAGGGACTACGTCGGACGCGAGCCCACGGCGGTGGAGGCGGCCGGCGTTCTGATGAAGCTGCATTCGGCGCCGATGTACTTCTACCGCCGCGGCAAAGGGCGCTTCCAGGCCGCGCCGCAGGACACCCTGAAGCTCGCGCTCGCAGCGGTGGAGAAGAAAAAGCGCGTCCAGGAGTCGATCGCCGGATGGGCGGAGCGGCTCTCGCGCTTCGACTGTCCGCACGAAGTGGCCTCGCTGAGGCAGGAGCTCCTCTATTCACCCGACCGCAACAAGGCCGAGGCCAAGGCGCTCGAGCAGGCCTGCAAGCAGACTGGGCTGACTCCCGCGCGGCTCTTCGAACGCTGCGGCCTGTTGCCCGATGCGCACGAATACCACTTGCAGCGGTTCGTACACGAGTTCTTCCCGCGCGGAATTGGCTTCCCGGTCCATCAACTGCCCGGCCCTCCGGAGGGGCTGCCGCTTGCCGATGTGCGCGCCTTCAGCCTGGACGACGTCGGAACGACCGAGATCGACGACGCGTTTTCGGTCGGTCGCGTCGGCGAGAAGCTGCGCGTGGGCATCCACATCGCCGCGCCCGGCCTCGCATTCGGGCCCGGCTCGCCCCTCGATGCCGTCGCGCGCGAGCGGCTCTCCACCGCCTACATGCCGGGACGCAAGTTCACGATGCTGCCCGAAGACGTCATCCAGCGCTTTTCGCTCGATCACGGCGGCGAGCGCCTCGCGGTGTCGCTTTATTTCGATGTCGGGGCCGACTGGAGCGTGGGCGGGCGCTACACCCGGCTCGAGCGCGTGCCGGTCGCCGCGAACCTGCGCCATGCCCAGTACGACACGCTGAACGAGCTGTTCGAAAGCGGCGGCCGCGCGGGCCTGCCGTACGAAGACGACCTGCAGACCCTCTGGCGCATCGCGCTCGCGCGGGAGGCAAAACGCGGGCGGCCTAGCGCGGGCGCGCTCGCGCTCGATTACAGCTTCCACGTCGAGGAGGGCCGGGTGCGCATCGTGCCGCGAAAGCGCGGCGCGCCACTCGACAAGCTGGTTTCAGAGATGATGATCCTTGCCAATACCGCCTGGGGGGAACTTCTCGCCGAGCGCGACGTAGCCGCGATCTATCGCGTGCAGTCGACCGGCAAGGTGCGCCTCTCGGTCCATCCGGAGCCGCACGAGGGGCTCGGAGTGTCCTGCTACGCCTGGATGAGCTCTCCCTTGCGCCGTTACGTGGACCTCGTCAACCAATGGCAGCTCATCGCTACCCTCACCGGACAGCGCCCGCCTTACGCGCGCAATTCGGATGCGCTGCTCGCGGCGCTGCGCGCCTTCGAGGTGACCTACGCGCGCTACGACGAGCACCAGCGCGCCATGGAGACTTACTGGGTGTTGCGCTGGCTCGAGCAGGAAGCGATCCGCTCCGTCGAGGCCGTGGTCCTGCGCGAGAACCTGGTACGCGTGGAAGGCGCGCCCCTCTTCGCCCGCGTGCCGTCGCTGCCGGCGCTCGACCCCGGCAGTCGCGTGCGCCTCGAGGTAGGCCGGATGGATTTCCTCGAGCGCAGCGTTTCGCTGATTTACCGTGAGACCCTGGGGACGGCCGGCGCCGCCGTGGCGGATGACCTCCTGCCTTTAGGGTAAAAAGCCTACAATATGAAGGGCTTCTAGGGTAATGCGAGAATGCACTTAATGTTTGCCTCCACTGACCGCTTGCTCGGCATGGCGCTTGGCGTGTCGCTCGCGCTGCACGCGGTCGCGCTGGCGGTGCATTTCAAGTTTCCCGAAGCGATGCGCTGGAAGGCCGAGAGCCAGGCGCTGGAGGTCGTACTCGTCAACGCAAAGACGAGGGAGCGTCCGGCGAAGGCCGACGTGCTGGCGCAAGCGAACCTGGACCGTGGCGGCAACGTCGACGAGCCGCGCCGCGCCAAGACGCCGCTGCCGGTGACCCACCCGCGCACGGAAGGAAAGGACCTGGCCGACGCCCAGCGGCGCATCCAGCAGCTCGAGGCGCAGCAGGAGCGCCTGCTCGCGCAGGCGAAGGAAACGGCGCGCCGTGTCCCGGCGGAGCCGCCGAAGAGCGCGCCCGCGCCGGAAGCACTGCCGGCGCCCTCGGGACGCGATCTCGCGGATCTGTCGCTCGCCGCGATGCGCCTGCAAGCGCAGATCGACCGGCAGATCGACGACTACCAGAAGCGCCCGCGCAAGAAATTCCTCGGCGCCAACGCACGCGAATACCGCTTCGCCCAGTACGAGGAAGACTGGCGCGTGAAAGTCGAGCGCATCGGAACGCTCAACTACCCGGCGGAAGCCCGCGGCCGGTATTACGGCCACCTTCGCCTCACGGTGACCATCCGGCCCGACGGCTCGGTCGAGTCCATCGAGCTCGATCGCTCCTCGGGCCTCAAGGTTCTCGACGCCGCCGCTTTCAAGATCGTCCAGATGGCAAGCCCCTACGCCGCTTTTCCGGCCGATATCCGCCGCGACACCGACCTTCTTGTCATCACGCGCACCTGGTTCTTCGGCCAGGGCGACAAGATCTGGACGCAAGCGCGGTTCTGACGCACGGCCGCTCGCGCCGTGGCGGCTAGGCGCTTTCGCGGCCTGCTGCTCGCCTACAAGCTGTTCTGCTATGGCTTGGGCACGCTCGTGCTTGCCTTAGTCGCGGTCCAGCTGTGGTTCCTGGCCCAGGTCCTGTACTGGGACCATTACCAGTCCGCCACGAGCGCATTCATGGATCAGCGCCTGGAAGCGCTGCGTGCAAGGAATCCGAAAGCCTTCCTCAGGCATCAGTGGATTCCCTACGAGCGCATCTCCGTGCACCTCAAGCGCGCCGTCGTCGCCGCCGAAGACGCGCGCTTCCTGGACCACGAAGGCTTCGATTGGGAGGCGATCGTCCAGGCCCGGGCCAAGAACGAGCAGCACGGCCGCATCGTCGCGGGCGCCTCGACGATCAGCCAGCAGCTGGCAAAGAACCTGTTCCTCTCGAGCGAGCGCTCCTGGCTGCGCAAGGGCGAGGAGGCGCTCATCACCTGGATGATCGAAGCGACGATGTCCAAGCGCCGCATCCTGGAGCTGTATCTGAACTATGCCGAGTGGGGCGAGGGCGTATTCGGCGCCGAGGCGGCGGCGCGCCACCATTTCGGCGTGGCATCGAGCGCGCTGACGCCGGAGCAGGGCGCTTGGCTGGCCGCCATCCTCCCCAGTCCACGTCGCTACGAGCGCGGACGCACCACGGCGTACGTCGAAGGGCGTGTCGGCACGATCCTTCTTCGAGCAGCGTCGGCGCAGATCCCTTGATACATTTCGGCCCATGGCCGAAGCCGTGCAATCGCGCCTCGAGACCGAGGAGCTGCAGCAGAACCTGAGCGAAGTGCAGGCGCTGCTGCGCGACAGCGAGCGTCCCGGAGAGCTCAGGGTGAAGCTCGACGCGCTGCATCCGGCCGACATCGCCTACATCCTCGAAGCGCTGCCGCCCGAGGAACGCCTGCGCGTATGGGATCTCGTGAAGGCCGACCGCGACGGCGACATCCTGGTCGAGGTCTCCGACGCGGTGCGCGAATCGCTGATCGCGAGCATGAACTCGGCCGAGCTGGTCGCCGCCGCCGAGACCCTGGAAGCCGACGAGCTCGCGGATATCGCGCCCGACCTGCCGCCGTCAGTCATCGAGGAGGTGGTGCAGTCGCTGCCGGTGGAGGAACGCGAGCGCCTGCGCGCAGCGCTCTCGTACCCGGAAGGAACGGTGGGGGCGCTCATGAACTTCGACCACGTCGCGGTGCGCGACGATGTGACGCTCGAGGCCGCGACACGCTATCTGCGCCGCCTCGACGAGCTGCCCGACCACACCGACCAGCTCTTTGTTGTCGACCGCGAGCAGCAGTTCAAGGGCACGCTGCCGCTCGCGCGGCTCATCGTTTCGGACCTGCACCTGCAGGTCACGGGCGTCATCGTGCCCGAAACCGTGAAGCTGCATCCGGAGGACAGCGCCGAGGACGCGGCCAACGCGTTCGAGCGCTACGACCTGATCTCGGCGCCCGTGGTCGACGCCAACGACAAGCTGGTCGGCAGGCTGACCGTGGACGCGGTCGTCGACTACATTCGCCTGCGCAGCGCCGAATCGCAGCTGGCCGAAGCCGGCCTGCGGCACGAGGAGGATGTATTCGCCTCGGTGCTCGACAGCTTCAAGAACCGCTGGGCCTGGCTCGCGGTGAATCTGGTGACCGCATTCATCGCCTCGCGGGTCATCGGCGTCTTCGAGCAGTCGATCGCCCAGCTCGTTGCCCTCGCCGCGCTCATGCCGATTGTCGCCGGCATCGGCGGAAATTCCGGCAACCAAACCGTGACGATGATCGTGCGCGCGCTCGCTCTAGGGCAGATCCAGGGCTCCTACTGGACCAAGCTCCTCGCCAAGGAGCTCGGCGTCGCGCTTCTCAACGGCGTGGTCTGGGGCACGCTCCTCGGCGCGATCGCCTATCTCTTGTATGGGAGGCTGGCGCTCGCCGCCGTGATGGCGCTTGCCATGACCCTCAACCTGATGCTCGCCGCCGCCGCCGGCGTGGCGATCCCCTGGTTGCGCGCGGCCGGCGGCCGCGATCCCGCGCCCGGCTCCTCGGTGCTGATCACCGCGGTCACCGATTCCGGCGGCTTCTTCATTTTTCTCGGGCTGGCGACGCTGTTTCTCGTCTAGGTCATTTCACCAGCGCGAATGCGGCGCGCGCCGCCTCGAGCGTGCGCTCGATCTCGGGCGCGCCGTGCGCTCCGGACACGAACCCCGCTTCGTACGCCGAGGGCGCAAGGTACACGCCGCGCTCGAGCATGGCGTGGAAGAAGCGATTGAAGCGCTCCTTGTCCGACTCCATCACCTCGCCGAAGCGCGCCGGCGGCGACGCGCGGAAGTAGACGCCGAACATGCTGCCGATCGACTGCGCGCAGAAGGCGAGGCCGGCCGTTCTCGCCTCGGCGTTCAGTCCGTCGACCAGGCTGCGGGTGGTCGCTTCAAGTTTTTCGAAGAAGTTTTTCTCTTGAATCAACTCCAGTGTCGCGAGCCCGGCCGCCACCGCGACCGGATTGCCCGACAGCGTGCCGGCCTGGTACACCGGGCCGAGCGGGGCGATCTTCTCCATGATCTCGCGCCGGCCGCCGACCGCGCCGACCGGCAGGCCGCCGCCGATCACCTTGCCGAGGGTCGTGAGGTCGGGGCGGATGCCGAAGCGCGCTTGCGCGCCGCCGAGGGCGACGCGAAAACCGGTCATGACTTCATCGAGGATCAGCACTGCGCCGTGGCGCGTGCATCGCTCGCGCAGCTTCTCGAGAAAGCCCTTCGCCGGCAGCACCAGGTTCATGTTTCCTGCGACCGGCTCTACGATCACGCCGGCGATGTTCGCGCCCCGCGCGTCGAACAGCGCGTCGACCTGCGAGACATCGTTGTACTCGAGGACCACCGTGTGAGCGGCGGTGTCGGCCGGGACGCCGGCCGAGCTCGGGTTGCCGAACGTGAGCGCCCCGGACCCCGCCTTGACGAGAAGCGAATCCGCGTGGCCGTGGTAGCAGCCCTCGAACTTGACGAGCAGGCTGCGCCCGGTGAACCCGCGCGCCAGCCGCACCGCGGTCATGGTCGCCTCGGTGCCGGACGACACGAGGCGCACCATCTCCACGGACGGAACCAGCCGGCACAGAAGCTCCGCCAGTTCGATCTCGGCCTCGGTCGGCGCGCCGTAGGAAAGTGCCCGGGAAGCGGCCTCCTGCACCGCCTCGACCACTGCCGGGTGCGTGTGTCCCACGACCATCGGGCCCCACGACCCGAGGTAGTCGATATAGCGGCGGCCCTCCGCGTCCCAGAGATAAGCGCCCGCGGCGCGCTCGAAGAACGGCGGCGTGCCGCCGACCGCGCGGAAGGCGCGCACCGGCGAATTCACACCCGCCGGGATGCGCCGCTGCGCGCGCTCAAAAAGTTCCTGGTTTTTCATGCGAAGAGCCCCTGGTATTGCGCGGCCCGAGCGCGGACGTCGGGCGCGTCGAAAAGGTCGGACACCACCGCGAGCAGATCGGCTCCCGCCCCGATCACGTGCGGCGCGTTCTCAAGGGTGATGCCGCCGATCGCGCAGAGCGGCACGCCAAGCCTTGCGGCGAAGAGCGCGAGAGGCGCGCGCACCGCGGCCG
The DNA here is from genome assembly GCA_045810245.1 of Burkholderiales bacterium. Taxonomy (GTDB): domain Bacteria; phylum Pseudomonadota; class Gammaproteobacteria; order Burkholderiales; family SG8-39; genus SCGC-AG-212-J23. The sequence continues at coordinate 8,502 of JBJMWH010000089.1, forward strand.
GCTTGGTGGTCGAAGGGAAGACGCTGCCGAATGCCACGTAGTCGGCACCCGCTTCGACCGCGCGGCGCGCGAGCTCCGGATTGTCGTAGCAGGAGGCGCCGAGGATTTTGTCCCCGAGCCGCCCGCGGGCCGCCCGCAGATCGCCGTCGTCGAGCCCCAGGTGCACGCCGTCCGCGTCGAGCTCGAGCGCGAGCTCGACGTCGTCGTTGACGATGAGCGGCACCCCGTGGCGGCGCGCCAGCGCGGCCACCGCGCGTGCTTCCGCGAGGTCGCGCCGCTTTCGCCGGTATTGCAGCAGCGCCACGCCGCCTTCGAGGGCGAGGCGCACCTTCTCCACGGCGTCCGACGCCTCGGGCGTGACGGCGTAAAGTCCGCGCAGCCTCACTTGCCGGCCAGGGTCTCGCGCGCCCAGAAGAAGCGGTCCGGAATGAGCTGGCCGGTGCCGGCGCGGAACGCGCTCGACAGCGTCTGCCAGGTGAACTCCTGCGCGTCGCGCACCGCCTCCGGCACGCCGAGACCGTTCGCAAGCGCGGCCGCGATCGCCGAAGCGAGCGTGCAGCCCGAGCCATGATAGCTCCCGGCGAGCCGCGGCCAGCGGTCTTCGCGCACCATACCGCCGCGGTCGTACAGTGTGTTGACGACCTCGTTGCCGGGCTCGTGCGTCCCCGTGACGAGCACGTACTCGGCACCGCGCTCCACCAGGCGCTGCGCCGACTGCGCGAGCGACGGCGCGTTGGCCAGCCGCCGCGCTTCGATGCTGTTCGGGGTCGCCACGGTCGACTGCGGAACGATGAGCTCGCGCAGCGCCGCGATCGTCTCCTCGGTCGCG
>JBJMWH010000090.1:0-5990 GCA_045810245.1 Burkholderiales bacterium
GTAGCCGATCAGCATCACGTCGGCCTTCTGCGCGATCTCGTCGGCGATCGGCTTGAGAAGATCCTGATCCAACACCTGGTTCCAGTGCGCCAGGTCGCGGAAGATGAACGGCGCGTCGATGAACGGCGCGGCGCGCGAGAAAGTCGACATGTGCGCCGGCGAGACGATCGCATAATCCACCGCCTTGCCCTGGTTCATGTACGCGAAATAATCCTTCTCCAGGCCGAGCTCGCTGTTCTTGTGCATCACGAAGCCGATCGGCTTGCCATAGTACTTCTTCACCAGCTCCTCGAAGCGCACCATCGCCTTGGTGAAGGCATGGTCGTCATTGAATTGCGAGGCGCCGTGAAGCGTGAGGGTTTGTGCTTGAACAGAGCTTCCCGTGAAAATGAATAACAGCGCTGAAAAAGCGAACAGCCTCCTCATGTCGCACCCTCCTCCTTGATGGTGATACGCCACAGTGTACGCGGATCGTCCGGGTCGGTCAGCGTCGCGCAGTGAAGCAGGCAGGCGTTGTCCCAGATCACCAGATCTCCGACCCCGTACTTGAGGCGGAGCCGATATTTCTCCTGCGTGGCGTGGCGCTTGAGCTCGTCGAGCAGCTCGAGCGCCTCGTCCTGCGGCATTCCTTCGATGCCGAAGGAGCTGCCCGAGACCGCGTACAGCGCGGCGCGGCCGGTGACCGGATGGCGCCGCGCGAGGCGATGGCGCACCCAGGCCATCTTCTTCTCCTGCTGCTCGCTCAGCACCGACGCCACGGTGCGCGAGCTGCTGTCGAGGTCGTCGCGGTTGCCGTAGCGATGCAACGCGATCAGGCCCTCGAGCCTCTTTTTCATCGACGCCGGCAGATCATCGTAGGCCGCATACTGGTTGGCGAACAGCGTGTCGCCGCCCTGTTTCGGCACTTCGATCGAGTAGAGCAGCGTCGCCCGCGCCGGCACCTCGAGATAAGAGTAATCGGTATGGAAGTACGTCCCGGCGTCGGCCAGCCCGGCCGGCCTGCCGTTCTTCTGCCGGTTGGAAAGAATCAGGATCTCGGCGTGCTCGGGATGGTGGAACTGGTCGATGACGTGCGGCTCGGATTTTCCGAACTGGCGGGCAAAGCTCAGAAATTCACCCGGGGTAAAGCGCTGGTTGCGGAAAACCAGAACCTGCGAGGCGAAGAACGCATCCCAGACTTCGCGGAAGTCCGGCGGGATCGCGTCGGCCTCGGCGCCGAATCCCGTGCTCAGCTTCCTCAGCTTCATGCTTTCAGCCTGGGCACGGCGAGCCACTTTTTCTGCCGCCAGCTCTTCAGTCCGAGCTCGGCGAGCTGCACGCCTTTCGCGCCTTCGAGGAGATTCCAGGGGAAGGCGCCTTCGCCGGCGACGTGCTTCAGGAAAAGCTCCCACTGCGCCTTGAAAGCGTTGTCGTAGTTCTCGTCGGGCACTTCGCTCCAGCCGGCGAAGAAGTCGATCGGCTGCGGGATGTCCGGATTCCACACCGGCTTGGGCGTGGTTTCATCGCTTTGAAAAAAACATTTGCGCAGGCCGGCGACGGCGCTTCCCTTTGTGCCGTCGACCTGGAGCGTGAGGAGATCATCGCGCCGCACGCGCACGTCCCAGGACGAATTGAAGTGCGCCACCACGCCGCCCGCAAGCTGGAACGTCGCATAGGCGGCATCGTCGGCCGTGGCCTTGTACTTTTTGCCGTTTTCATCCCAGCGATACGGGAGGTGGGTGGCGCCGAGGCAGCTCACCGCCTGCACTTTGCCGAACAGATTGTCGAGCACATAGCGCCAGTGGCACAGCATGTCCAGGATGATGCCCCCGCCGTCCTGCTTGCGATAGTTCCAGGACGGGCGCTGGGCGGCGGGTTGCCCTTTTTCCCGGTCGCCTTCGAAGACCCAGTAGCCGAACTCGCCGCGCACGGAAAGAATGCGGCCGAAGAATCCCTGTTGTTTGAGCTTTTGCAGCTTCAACAGTCCCGGCAGCCACAGCTTGTCCTGCACTACGCCGTGCTTCACACGTGCTTTCTTGGCGGCTGCGTAGAGGGCCTTCGCCTCGGCAAGCGTGGTGGAGACGGGTTTTTCGCAGTAGATGTGCTTGCCGGCCGCGATCGCGCGCCTCAAGAGCTTTGGCCTCAACTGCGTCGAGGCCGCGTCGAAAAAGACCTGATCGCCTTTCGCGCTCAAGGCCGAATCGAGATCGGTGGTCCAGCGCTCGACGCGGTGTTGCCGCGCGAGCTCCTCGACCTTCGCCGCGTTGCGTCCGACCAGGAGCGGGTCGGGCACGACGCGCGTGCCGTCCTTCAGAGCCACCCCGCCCTGCCGGCGGATCTCGAGGATCGAGCGGATGAGGTGCTGGTTCATGCCCATGCGGCCGGTGACGCCGTGCATGATGACGCCGATGCGCTTCTCGCTCACTTCCGACGGGCCTCCTCAGGCGTCCAGGGCTTCCAGGATTCCCCGAATGTAGCCGATGGCGCGCGCCGCGGCACCGGGACCGTCGGGCACGTAGTCGAACGGCTCGACGGCCACATCGCCCGCATAGCGATGCTTTTTCAACGCAGCAAACACGGGGGCGAAGCGCTGCTCGCCCTGCCCGGGGCCGCGGCGGTTGCGGTCGTTCACCTGAACGTGGGCGATGAGGCCTTTGGGCATCCAGCGCTCGAGCAGCGCGCCGAGCGGCTCCTTCTCCATCCGGCCCGCCGAGCTGCAGTCGAGCATCGTCTTCAGGGCGGGATTCGAGATGTCGGCGACGATCTGCGCCGCTTCCTCGAGCGTGTTGATGAGGGGCGTCTGCTCGGACGATAGCGGCTCCACGCAGTACACCACTCCCGCCTTGCGGGCGCGCTCGGCAACCGCGGCAAAGCACTCCTTCGCGCGCAGCAGGGCCGCGGCTCGCGTTTCGCCGGCCTCGACGCGCCGCTGCTGCGGCGAGCCGTGCACCAGGTATTTCCCCCCCAACGCCGCGCACAGGTCGATGAGCGACAGCATGACGTCCACGGTCTTCTTCCGAACCGCCTCGTCCTTGCTGCTGATCGAAAGGCCCGCCGGCTTGACCAGAAGCCAGTGCAGCCCCGTGACCGCGATGCCACAGTCCTCGGCCGCGCTGCGCGCCGCGGCGATCTGTGCCGAGCCCATGCGCTGCGGGTCCTCCGACAGGGTGTAGGGCGCGATCTCGAGGCCGTCGTAGCCGAGCTTCGCCGCGTACTCGCACTGCCGAGGGAACGGCATCGGCGCGATCACCTCGTTGCACAGTGCGATGCGCACGCGCTACCTCCCCGCCGGCCTGCTCAATAGGCGTACACGCCGCTCTTCCTGATGATCGGCGCCCACTTTTCGACCTCGGCCTTGAGGAGCGTCCCGAGCGAGGCGGGCGTCGCCTTGGAAGGCGGCACCGGCTCGGCGCCGAGGTCGGCGAGGCGCGTCCGGAAGGCCGGCGCCTGCACCGCGGCCTGCAGCGCGGCGACGAGTTTGTCGAGTACGGGCTTCGGCGTGCCCTTGGGCGCGAAGAGGCCGTTCCACACCACGAGGTCGAAGCCCTTCAGGCCCTGCTCATCGAGCGTCGGCAGATTCGGAAACGACGCAATGCGCGATGCCGTCGTGACGCCGTACGCCTTGACGTTTCCGGACTTGATCTGCGGCACCGTGTTGGTGGTCTGGTCGCACATGAAATCGACCTGCCCGCCGACGAGGTCGTTCATCGCGGGCCCGGTGCCCTTGTACGGCACCATGGTGAAGTCCGCCTGGACCGCGCTCATGAAGAGCAGCCCGCACAGGTAGGAGGCCGAGCCGACGCCGGCGTTCGCGTAGGTCACCTTGTCCTTGTTGGCTTTCGCATAGGCGAGAAACTCCGCGAAGTTCGCCGCGGGCGTGGCCTTCTTCGCGATCAGCATCATCGGCACGTCGGCCACCTGGCCGATGTAGTCGAAGTCGTTGAGCGTGTCGTACTGGAGCTTCCGATAGAGCGTCGGCGCGGTCGCCATGCCGATGTGGTAGAGGAGCAACGTGTAGCCGTCGGCGCGCGACTTCGCCGCCTTGTTGACGCCGATCGTGCCGCCGGCGCCGCCGGCATTCTCGACGATCATCTGCTGCTTGAGCGCTTCGCCCATCGAAGACGCCAGCACTCGCGTGAGCGTGTCGGTCGGACCGCCCGCCGCCGCCGGCACGATGATCACGACCGGCTTGGCCGGATAGTCCTGCGCGAGCGCCGCGCCGATTGCGAGAAAGAAAAAAAGCGCGCTTCCGATCCGCTTCATGCGTCGTTCCTCCTAGTCGCTTGCCTTGATCCCTGCCTGCTTGATGACGCTTGCCCAGCGTGGGGTTTCACGCTCGATCGCGGCCGCGAGCTCGGCCGGGGTGCCGCCGATCACGTCGAGGCCGAGGTCGTTCATTTTCCTGCGCACGTCGGGCTGCGCGAGCACCTTCACCGTGTCGCGGTGCAGCAGCTCGACGATCGCGCCCGAAGTCCCGGCCGGCGCCATCAGGCCGAACCAAGGCACGGCCTCGAACCCGGGATAGCCGGATTCGGCCATCGTCGGCAGCTCGGGCGCGACTGCCGAGCGGCTGGCGGAAGTGACCGCGAAAGCGCGCAGCTTGCCTTCGCGCACGAGCGGCACCACGTTCACCACGTTGGCGAAAGACAGGCTGACGCGGCCGGCGAGCAGATCGGGCAGGAGCGCCGTCGTGCCACGGTACGCGACCGGCCGGATATCGATGCCGGCCATGAACTTGAAGAGCTCCGCGGCGAGGTGCTGCGAGGTTCCAGCGCCGGCATGCGCGTAGGTGAGCGCGCCCGGCTGCGCACGCGCCAACGCGACGAGCTCCGGCAGCGTCTTCGCCGGAACGCCGCTCGGGACGACCAGCACGTTGGCGGCGACGAAAATCTGCGAGATCGGCGCCAGGTCCTTGAGCGGATTGAAGCTCAGCTTTTCGTACAGGCTCGGGCTGAAAACCAGCGAGCCGTTGCCGATCATGCCGAGCGTGTACCCGTTCGGGGGCGATTTGGCGAGGCGATCGGCGGCGATGTTGCCGCCGGCTCCGGTGATGTTCTCGACCACGACCGGCTTTCCCCAAGCGGCGCCGAGCTTCTCCGCGAGCAGGCGCCCGGTCACATCCGGCGCGACGCCTGCCGTGAAGCCGACCAGGATGCGCACCGGCTGATCGGGATAATTGCCCTGCGCGGCAGCGTGCGCGGTGGCCGCTGCAATGGAGAGCCCGACTACGAAGCGGCGGATGCCCACGTTTGCTCCCAGTCGTTGCCGAGGAAGTCGGTGACGCGGCCGTCGCGCTGGAAGAACTTGTTCGGGACCTGGAACATGGCCAGGAACAGGCCACCTTGCGGCCCGGCCCAGGCCTCGTGGCGGCTGCCCGCCGGACGCCATACGAATTGCCCGGCGCGGCATTCACCCTCGGGACACTGCAAGGTGCCTTCGAGCACGTAGGTCTGCTCGATCTTCACGTGCTCGTGATCGGGCAGGCGCGCGCCCGGCGCCATGCGCATCAGCGCTGTGATCAGGCCGGTCTGCTTGTCAACGAGCAGCGTCTTCTGCTCGATGCCCGCGTAGGCGGTTTTTTCCCACGGCAGGTTTTCGACATCGACGAATCTGGAAGCGAGCTCCGCGCGGCGGTTCATGGTTTCAGGTGCTCCCCGACTTTGACGATCTTCATCGTGTTGGTGCCGCCGGACTTTCCGATGGGCTCGCCGATGGTGAGCACGATGATGTCGCCCTCCTTCACCACCTTGCTTGCCACCAGCGCCTTCTCGGCTTCCTGCAGCAGCTCTTCGCGGTCGTGGCCGACGTACTTGACCATCAGCGGATAGACGTCGCGCAGCAGCGCGCAGCGGTAGCGCGTGGAGGTCTGCGAGGTCAGCGCGTAGATCGGCACGCCGCAGTTGAGCCGGCTCATCCACAGCGCGGTCGAGCCCGACTCGGTCAGCGCGGCGATGCATTTCACCTTGAGGTGGTAGGCGGTGAAAAGCGCCGCCATTGCGATCGACTGGTCG
>JBJMWH010000091.1:0-3034 GCA_045810245.1 Burkholderiales bacterium
CAGGCCGAGGCCGTGGCGCTTGAGGATCGGCGTGGCGGCGTGGACCGGCCCGAGTCCCATCTGCGCCGGATCGAGCCCCGCCCACTCCGAGTCGACGATGCGTCCGATCGGCTCGAGGCCATGCTTCTTCACGGCGTCCTCCGAGGCGAGCAGCATCCACGCCGCGCCGTCGGTGATCTGCGAGCTGTTGCCCGGCGTCACGCTGCCGTACTTGCGGTCGAAGAACGGCCGCAACTTAGCGAGCGACTCCGGCGTGGCGTCGCGCCGCACGCCGTCGTCGAGCGGGAACACCGTGCCATCGCGAGCGTATAGCGCTTCCACCTCGCCGCCGCCGGGAGCAAGCCGTCCTTGGTCCTGCGCCTCGGCGACCTTCTTATGGGAGGCGACGGAGAAAGCGTCCTGCTGCTCGCGCGTAATGCCGAAGCGATGCGCCAGGTTCTCGGCGGTCTGCCCCATCAGCAGCCCCACCATCGGATCGGTGAGGCCTTTCATGATTCCGATCACGGGCGCCAGCAGAGATTTCAAAGGCAAGCGGGAGAACAAGGCCATTCTTTGCCCTGCGGTTTTCGCCGCGGCCATGTCGGAGAACCAGTGGACCATCCGGTCGGCATAAAGGAGCGGCGCGCGTGAGAGCGCGTCCACGCCGCCGGCCAGCACGAGCTGCGAGCGGCCGGCGAGGATGTTGTTGATGCCGGAGTCGACCGCCTGCATGCCGGAGGCGCAGTTGCGCATCACCGTCCAGCCGGGAACCTTCTGTCCGCAGCCCATGCGCAGCGCCGCCACGCGGCCGATGTTGACCTCGTCCACGGAAGGCGCGGCACAGCCGAGGATCACCTCATCGAGCTGGTCGGGCCGGAACGGCTGGCGCATCAGCAGCGCGCGCCCGGCCTGCGTCGCGAGGTCGGCGGCGGCGAACGGACCTGGGCGGTTCTTCGATTTGAGGAACGGCGTACGTGCGCCGTCCACGATGAAGACGGGTTTCGCGTACATGTGCTAGGCGGCCTTCGCGGCGACGTGCGCCTTTGCATCGAGCACCAGCTCGGCGCGGCCGAAGTCCTGCGGGAAATCGTCGACCTTGATCACCTGCTTGCGCAGCGCTTCCTTCCTCTGCCATTGCGCAAGTTCTTCAGGGTTCAACACGGATAGTGCATGTTCAGGAGCAAGACCCTGTTTCCGAGCTTCGCGAAGCTTCTTGTCGATCGGCTCGCCGGCTGCGGCGGCGAGGAATGCCGCTTCCAGCACGGCCGTGGCGTGCTCGCCCTTGGGCAGGTACATCCCGGCGGTCAGCCGGTCGCGGGTCGCGCCGGGCTCGAGCGCGATGCGCGCGCACTCGCGATTTCGAGAGTCGAGCGGCGGGCGCAGCCGCTTGCCGATCGGAAAGATGATCCAGCGCAGAAATGTCGCGAGCGACTTCACCGGGAAATTCGAGAGAATGCCTTCGATCGCTTCCTGCGCGCGGTGCAGGGCATCGCGCACCGCCCAGCGCACCAGCGGCAGGTCCGCCTTGACCCGGCCCTGGTCCTCGTAGCGCTTCAGCGTTGCCGAGACGAGATACATCATCGACAGCACGTCGCCGAGCCGGCCGGAGATCTTCTCCTTGCGCTTGAGCGCCCCGCCCATCGCCAGCATCGAGATGTCGGCGAGGAAGGCGAACGCGGCCGAGAGGCGCGATACGTGGCGGTAGTAGTGCTGGGTGTCGGAAGCGGCGTTTCGCGGCGCCCGCGCCAGGCCCGGGAAAAGACCCAGCACGAAGGCCCGGATGCCGTTGCGCAGAACGTGCCCGGCGTGGGAAGTGAAGGCGTCATCGAACTCGCGCGAAGCTTCGGCGCCGTGCATCTCCTTCGCCGCGCGCATCTCGCGCAGCACATAGGGATGGCAGCGGATCGCGCCCTGGCCGAAGATGATCAGCGTGCGCGTGAGGATGTTCGCGCCCTCCACGGTGATGGCGACCGGCGAGAGCTGGTAGCCGCGGCCGATCCAGTTGTTGGGTCCGAGGCAGATGCCCTTGCCGCCCACGATGTCCATGCCGTCGTTCACGCACTGGCGCGCGCGCTCGGTCATGTGGTACTTGGCGATCGCCGAGAGCACCGCCGGTTTCTCGCCGCGATCGACCGCAGCCGCGGTCATGATCCGCGTCGCATCCATCATGTAGCAGTGCGCGGCGATGCGGCCCAGAGCCTCCTCGACGCCCTCGAGCCGGCCGATCGGCGTTTTGAACTGGCTGCGCACGCGGGCGTACGCGCCGACGAAGCGCACCAGCGCCTTGGCGCCGCCCACGGCCGAAGTGGGCAGCGAGATCGCGCGCCCGGCTGCAAGGCAGCCCATGAGCATCATCCAGCCTTTGCCCGCGTATTCGCGCCCGCCGATGATCCAGTCGAGCGGCATGAAGACATCCTTGCCGGAGTTGGGGCCGTTCTGGAACGCGGCGTTGAGCGGCATGTGGCGGCGGCCGATGTTCACGCCGGGCGTGTTGGTCGGCACCAGCGCGCAGGTGATGCCGAGGTCCTCCTTGTCGCCGAGAAGATGTTCCGGGTCATAGAGCCGGAAGGCCAGGCCCAATAGCGTCGCTACGGGTCCGAGCGTGATGTAGCGCTTGTCCCAGGTGACGCGCATGCCGAGCACTTCGCGTCCCTGCCAGTTGCCTTTGCACACCACGCCGAAGTCCGGAATCGATGCGGCGTCGGAGCCGGCTTCGGGGCTGGTGAGCGCGAAGCACGGAATTTCCTGTCCCTTGGCGAGGCGCGGCAGGTAGTGGTTCTTCTGCTGCTCGGTGCCGTAGTGCAGCAGCAGCTCGCCCGGCCCGAGCGAGTTCGGCACCATTACCGAGATCGCCGCGGTGCTCGAGCGCGTCGCCCCCCCCATTACCACCGCCGAGTGCGCGAGCGCGCTGAATCCGAGGCCGCCGTACTGCTTCGGGATGATCATGCCGAGGAAGCCCTTGTCCTTGATGAACTGCCAGACGTGCTCGGGCAGGTCCTGGCGCTCGTGCGTGATCTCCCAGTCGTTGCACATCTCGCACAGCTGCTCCACCGGG
>JBJMWH010000092.1:0-7977 GCA_045810245.1 Burkholderiales bacterium
TGGCAGCGTTCCAGAACTTCGTCATCATGCCGCTCACCTTCCTCTCGGGCGTGTTCTACTCGATCCATTCGCTGCCCGAATTCTGGCTCAGGCTGTCGCATGCCAATCCGTTTTTCTACATGATCGACGGCTTCCGCTACGGTTTCTTCGGGCTTTCCGACGTGCCGCCGACGGCGAGTCTCGCGGTGGTCAGCGCGAGCCTGGTTGCCGTATCTTTCGCCTGCCTGGCGCTCCTCAAATCGGGCTACAAGCTGAGGCATTGAGATGGTGACTGCGGAAAGCGTGAAGCAGGGGATCCAGAACGGTCTCGCCTGCGAGCACTTGGAAGTGATCGGCGACGGACAGCACTTCCAGGCGCTCGTCGTTTCAGAACAGTTCGCCGGCAGGAGCCGCGTCCAGCGCCACCAGCTCGTCTATGCGGCGCTGGGCGAGCGCATGCGGGAGGAAATCCACGCGCTGTCGATGCGCACGCTCACTCCCGGGGAGTGGAAGGCCGGTGGATAAGCTCAGGATCAGCGGCGGCGGGCCGCTCGAAGGGGAAGTGACGATATCGGGCGCGAAGAACGCCGCGCTGCCGATCATGTGCGCGGCGCTGCTGACGACGAAGCCGCTCTCGCTCTCCAACGTGCCGCGTCTCATGGACGTCTCGACCATGGCGCGGCCCATGGCGCGGATGGGAGTGGCCGTAGACCGCGGCGCCGATACGCTGCAGCTCAGCGCAGCGAAGATCTCGGATCCTACGGCCCCCTACGACCTCGTGAAGACCATGCGCGCCTCGGTTTTGGTGCTGGGTCCGCTGCTCGCGCGTTGCGGCCGCGCCAAGGTGTCGCTGCCGGGCGGCTGCGCCATCGGCCTGCGGCCGGTCGACCAGCACGTGAAGGGCTTGCAGGCCATGGGCGCGGCGATCAGCATCGAGCACGGTTATATGCACGCCGAGGCGGAGCGCGGCCTGCGCGGCGCGCGCATCGTCATGGATCTCGTCACGGTGACCGGAACGGAGAACCTGATGATGGCGGCGACCCTCGCCCAGGGCACGACGCTGATCGAGAATGCCGCGCGCGAGCCCGAAGTGGTTGATCTCGCGAAATGCCTCCGCGCGATGGGCGCCCGGATCGACGGCGCTGGCACCGCGGTCATCCGCGTCGAAGGCGTAGGCACGCTCGGCGGCACCGCCCACGGGGTGATGCCCGACCGCATCGAGACCGGCACCTATCTCGCCGCCGCCGCAGCGGCCGGAGGCCGCGTGCGACTGAGCAAGGTGGCACCCGAAACGCTCGATGCCACGCTCGAGAAGCTGCGCGAGGCCGGCGCGCGGATCGCCACGGGATCCTCCTGGATCGAGATCGAAATGGCCGAGCGGCCGCGCGCGGTCAGCGTACGCACGGTTCCCTACCCTGGATTCGCTACCGACATGCAGGCGCAGTTCATGGCCCTTGCGAGCGTCGCCCGCGGCACGGCGCTCATCACGGAAACCATCTTCGAGAATCGCTTTATGCATGCCCTGGAGATGCAACGCCTCGGTGCCGACATCTCGATCCAGGGAAATACCGCCGTGGTGACCGGAGTGGAGCGCCTGCAGGGCGCCGCCGTCATGGCGACCGACCTGCGCGCATCGGCCGGCCTCGTCATCGCCGGCCTGGTGGCCGAGGGCCAGACGCTCATCGACCGCATCTATCATCTCGATCGCGGCTACGAAGCGCTCGACAAGAAGCTCGGTGCCCTCGGCGCCAAGGTCGAGCGAATAAAGTAGCTATCCCCCTGTTCCGGCGGTAAAATCTCGCCCTTTTTGCCATGGGCGAAATCAGCATCGCGTTGTCCAAAGGGCGGATCTTCGACGAGACCGCGCCGCTCCTTGCGCGCGTCGGCCTCACGCCCAAGGGAAACGGGGAAAGCTCACGCAAGCTGATCCTCGAGACTCATCGGCCCGATGTGCGCCTCATCATCGTCCGGGCGTCGGACACTCCTACCTACGTGCAGCACGGCGGCGCCGACCTCGGCATTGCCGGGCGCGACGTCCTCGTCGAGCACGGCGGCGAGGGCCTCTATCAGCCGGTGGACCTCGGTATTGCGGTCTGCCGCATGATGGTGGCGGTGAAGAAAGGATTCGATTACGACGGCGCGGTTCGCAAGGGCGCGCGTCTGCGTGTCGCGACCAAATACGTCAACACCACGCGAGAACATTTCGCGGCCAAGGGCGTTCACGTCGACCTGATCCGGCTGTACGGATCGATGGAACTCGCCCCGCTGGTGGGCCTTGCGGACGCCATCGTCGACCTCGTCTCCTCGGGAAACACCCTGAAGGAGAACGACCTGGTGCCGGTCGAGGAGATCATGCCGGTTTCGGCGCGCCTCATCGTCAACCAGGCCGCGCTCAAGACCAAACGCGCCGCGCTGCAGCCGCTCATCGAAGCGTTCGCCAGGGCGGCAGCGAAATGAGGCTGCGCCGGCTTTCGACCCGGTCCGCCGGCTTCGATGCCGAGCTCGCGGCGCTCACGCGCTACGAGGCGGCGCAGGATGGTCGCGTCGAGGCGGTGGTGCGCTCGATCATTACCGAGGTGCGCACCCGCGGCGACGCCGCGGTGCTCGAGTATGCGCAACGTTTTGACAAGGTAAGTGCTCGCTCTATCGCCGAGCTCGAGATCCCCAAAGAAGCGCTGAGCCAGGCTGCCGGGCGGGTCTCCCGGCAGCAGCTCGAAGCGCTGAGGGCGGCCCATCAACGCATCCGCGCTTTCCATGAAAAGCAGGTGCAGACGTCGTGGGAGTACACCGAGCCCGACGGGACCCGTCTCGGCCAGCGCGTCACGCCGCTTGAGCGCGTGGGCCTGTATGTGCCGGGCGGCAAGGCGGCCTATCCGTCCACCGTGCTGATGAACGCGGTTCCGGCCAAGGTCGCTGGCGTGCGCAGCCTGGTCATGGTGAGCCCGAATCCGGATCCGCTGGTCCTCGCCGCGGCCGGGCTCGCGGGGGTGGATCGCGTCGTCGCGATCGGCGGCGCGCAGGCGGTCGCGGCCCTCGCGTACGGCACCGCGTCGCTGGCGCGTGTCGACAAGATCGTCGGTCCGGGCAACGTCTATGTCGCCGAGGCGAAGCGCCAGGTATTCGGCCAGGTCGGCATCGACATGCTCGCCGGACCCTCCGAGATCCTGGTGATCGGCGACGGCAGCACGCCGCCGGAATGGGTGGCAATGGATCTCTTTTCGCAGGCCGAGCATGACCAGTCGGCACAGGCGATGCTCCTGTCGCCCGACGTGCGCTACCTGAACGCCGTGCAATCCGCGATCGAGCGGCTGCTTCCGGAAATGCTCCGGCGCGACATCATCACCGCTTCGCTTGGCGCCCGCGGGGCGCTCATCGAGACGCGCGACCTTGACGAGGCCTGCGCCGTGGCGAACCGCATCGCGCCCGAGCACCTCGAGCTCTCGTTGCAGGATCCCGAGTCCTGGCTGCCCAGGCTCGCCAACGCCGGCGCGGTTTTTCTCGGGCGCTGGAGCTCCGAGGCGATTGGCGATTACTGCGCGGGGCCGAACCACGTGCTTCCGACGGCGGGAAGTGCGCGTTTTTCGTCGCCGCTCGGCGTTTACGACTTTCAGAAGCGGTCGAGCCTCATCGCGCTTTCCGAGAGTAGTGCCGCCACTCTCGGGAACATCGCTTCGGTGCTTGCGACAGGCGAAGGCCTGCAAGCGCACGCACGCTCGGCCGAGATGCGGTTCAAGAAATGACCCCGACAAGACTCATCCGCCCTGAGATCCAGGCGCTGAGCGCCTACCACGTTGCCGAAGCCGACGGCATGGTGAAGCTCGATGCAATGGAGAATCCCTATCTGCTGCCGGCCGCGCTGCGTCGCGAGCTCGCCGAGGTGCTCGCGCAGGTCGAGCTCAACCGCTATCCCGAGCCCACCGGGAAGAAGCTGCGCGAGCTGCTCGCGCGCAAGATGGGCGTCCCCGCGGGCATGGAGCTGCTGCTCGGCAACGGCTCCGACGACCTCATCCAGATGATTTCGCTGGCGCTGGCTCGGCCGGGGGCGGCGGCCATGTATCCGGCGCCGACTTTCGTGATGTACGCGCTCAACGCGCTCTTCACCGGCATGAAGGGAATCGGCGTGGCGCTACGGCCGGATTTCTCCCTCGATGCCGGCGCCTTCATCGAACGCATGCGGGTAGAGCAACCGGCGCTCGTATTCATCGCCTATCCCAACAATCCGACCGGCGTGCTCTACCCTGAGCAAGACGTTGTCGAAGTCATCAAAGCCTGTCCTGGCCTCGTGGTCGTGGACGAGGCCTACCACGTGTTTGCACGCCGGACGTTCATGCCGCGCCTCGCCGAGTTCCCGAATCTCGTGGTCGTGCGCACGGTGTCGAAACTCGGTCTCGCCGGCATTCGCCTTGGCTACATGGCCGGCCGGCCCGAATGGATTGGGGAATTCAACAAGGTGCGCCAGGCCTACAACGTCAACGTGCTCACGCAGGCGGCCGCGCTCTTCGTCCTCGAGCGACTGGACGTGCTCGAAGAGCAGGCGGCGCGGATCCGCGCCGATCGCGCGTTGCTCGGCGAGGCCCTCGCCGCCCTGCCGGGAACGCGGGTATTTCCTTCCGAGGCGAACTTCTTCCTTGTGCGAGTGCGGGAGGCCGACGCAACCTACGAGGCGCTCAAGCGCCAAGGCGTGCTGGTGCGCAATCTTCACCCGGGGCTCGACAATTGCTTGCGCATCAACGTCGGCACGCCGGACGAAAACCGTATACTGCTCACGGCATTGCGCGAAGCGCTGCGATGACCGAATGAATGTGAGACAGGCCGAAATCACGCGCAAGACCAAGGAAACGCAGATCCGGGTGAAGGTGAACCTGGATGGCCGCGGCGCAGCCAGGCTTGCCACCGGGCTGCCGTTCCTCGAGCACATGCTCGACCAGGTTGCGCGCCACGGCATGCTCGACCTCGAGGTCGAGGCGAAAGGCGACCTGCACATCGATGCGCACCACACCGTCGAGGACATCGGCATCACCCTGGGCCAGGCCGTCGCCCAGGCGGTCGGCGACAAGTCCGGCGTGCGCCGCTTCGGGCATGCCTACGTGCCGCTCGACGAGGCGCTGTCGCGTGTGGTGATCGATTTTTCCGGCCGCCCCGGGCTCGCCTATCACGTGCAATTCAGCCGCGCGCTCATCGGCGAGTTCGACGTCGACTTGGTGCACGAGTTCTTCCAGGGCTTCGTCAACCACGCGCAGGTCACGCTGCACATCGACAACCTGCGCGGCGACAACGCGCACCACCAGTGCGAGACCATGTTCAAGGCGTTCGCTCGCGCCCTGCGCATGGCTGCGGAAGCCGACCCGCGCGCGGCCGGCGTGGTTCCCTCCACCAAGGGCTCGCTGTAGCTTGAGGATCGCGGTCGTCGACTACGGGATGGGCAACCTGCGTTCGGTCTCCAAGGCGATCGAGCGGGTCGCGCCGCAGGCGCAGGTCCGCGTCACGGCTACGCCCGAAGACATTCTTTCTTCCGACCGGGTCGTGGTGCCGGGCCAAGGGGCCATGCCCGACTGCATGCGACAGCTCGCCGCAAGCGGCGCGCGCGAAGCGGTGGTCGAGGCGGCGCGCGCGAGGCCCTTTCTCGGCATCTGTATTGGCCTGCAGATGCTGTTCGAGCATGGCGAGGAGGGCGACACCCCCGGCCTCGGGTTGCTCGGCGGCGAGGTTCCCCGCTTCAGGCTGACGGGGCTCAAGATTCCGCACATGGGCTGGAACGAGGTGGTGCAATCTCGGCCGCATGCGTTGTGGGCCGGCATCCCGGACTCGAGCCGGTTCTACTTCGTGCATAGCTACTATCCCGCGCCGCGCGATGCGGCACTTACCGCCGCCACCACGGTGTATGGGCGGCCCTTTACCTGCGCGGTGGCCCGGGATAATATTTTTGCGGTCCAGTTCCACCCCGAAAAAAGCCAGTCCGCCGGCCTGCAACTTCTCTCCAATTTCGTGCGGTGGCGTCCCTGAATCTCTCTCCGAGTCTCCCCGAGCGGCTGCTCCCGGCCCTGTGCTCATCATCCCCGCAATCGACTTGAAGGACGGGCGCTGCGTGCGCCTCAAGCAGGGTGACATGAGCACGGCCACCGTGTTTTCCGACGACCCGGTCGCGATGGCCAGGCACTGGGCCGCGCACGGCGCGAAGCGCCTGCACATCGTGGACTTGAACGGCGCGATCGCGGGCCGGCCGAAGAACGAAAAGGTGATCCGCGACATGATCGCAGCGGTCGGCGACAAGGTCGCAATCCAGCTTGGCGGCGGCATCCGCGACCTCGATGCGATCGAGAGCTACATTGATGCCGGCGTGACCTACGTCATCGTCGGCACAGCCGCGGTCAAGAATCCCGGCTTTCTTTCCGATGCCTGCTATGCCTTTCCCGGCCACGTCATCGCCGGTCTCGACGCGAAGGACGGCAAGGTGGCGGTCGAGGGCTGGTCCAAGATGACGGGCCATGACGTGGTGGACCTGGCGAAGAAGTTCGAGGAATACGGCGTCGAAGCCATCGTCTACACCGACATCGGCCGCGACGGGATGATGAGCGGCGTCAACATCGATGCCACGCTGAAGCTCGCGCAGGCGCTGAAGACGCCGATCATCGCCTCCGGGGGCCTCAGCAGCATCGCCGACGTGCAGGCGATCTGCGCCAAGCTCGTGCCCGAGGGCATCATCGGAGCGATCGCCGGGCGCGCGCTGTACGAGGGCAAGCTCGATCTCAAGGCGGCGCAAGCCGCCGCTGACAAGGCGCTCGCCAAGAGCTGATATGCCTTTAGCCAAGCGGATCATCCCCTGCCTGGACGTGACGGCGGGCCGGGTCGTGAAAGGCGTGAATTTCGTCCAGCTGCGCGACGCCGGCGACCCGGTCGAGATCGCGGCGCGCTACGACGGTGAGGGCGCCGACGAGCTCGCATTCCTGGACATCACCGCGAGCTCCGACGAGCGCGACCTCCTGCTGCATGTGATCGAGGCCGTCGCTTCACGGGTGTTTATTCCCCTTACCGTGGGCGGCGGCGTACGCCGCGTCGAGGATGTGCGGCGCCTGCTCAACGCCGGCGCGGACAAGGTGTCGATCAACACCGCCGCCGTGCACCACCCGGATCTCGTGCGCGAGGCGTCGGCGATCGTCGGCTGCCAGTGCATCGTGGTGGCCATCGACGCAAAGCGAAGCGGTTCCTCATGGGAGGTCTTCACCCACGGCGGACGCAAGCCGAGCGGGCTCGACGCGCTCGACTGGGCGCGGCGCATGGAATCGGCCGGCGCGGGCGAGATCCTGCTCACCAGCATGGATCGCGACGGCACCCGCGACGGCTTCGACCTCGCCCTGACGCGCGCGGTCGCCGACGGTGTCGGCGTCCCGGTGATCGCCTCGGGCGGCGTCGGCAAGCTCGAGCACATGGCCGAAGGGGTGATCGAAGGGCGCGCCGACGCGGTGCTGGCCGCGAGCGTGTTCCATTTCGGCGACTTCACCGTGCGCCAGGCGAAGGAGCACATGCGTTCGCGCGGGATCGAAGTGCGCCTATGACCCAAAATCAGGGACAGACCACGTTTTCTTCCGAGAACTTCTTGAAGGAAGTTTGCTGGGGCGAGGACGGCCTGATCGCCGCGGTCGCGCAGGACTTCAAGACTTCTCGCGTGTTGACCGTCGCGTGGATGAACCGGGAGGCGCTCCGGCAAAGCGTCGAGCGTGGCGAGGCGGTCTACTGGTCGCGCTCGCGCAAGCGCCTGTGGCGCAAAGGCGAGGAGTCGGGTCACGTGCAAAAAGTGCGCGAAGTGCGCATCGACTGCGACTCTGACGCGATCTTGCTCAAAGTCGAGCAAATCGGCGGCATCGCGTGCCACACCGGCCGCGAGAGCTGCTTTTTCCGCAAACTCGAGAAAGGGAAATGGGTGACCGTGGATCCGGTGCTGAAGGATCCCTCGCTCATCTACAAAAAGTGAAAATGAAGACATGAAGGACACGCAGATCC
>JBJMWH010000093.1:0-4794 GCA_045810245.1 Burkholderiales bacterium
TAGAGCTCGTCCACATCGTCCTTGTGGATCCAGTGGACCAGCTTGTGGCGCTCGGTGCGCACTGCCTTGTAACTCATGCCTACGATCCAGGGCCACGCGGACTCGTTGTAGTACTCCACGAGAAACGATTTGCGCCACGCCTTGCGCCTGCCTTCCAGTAATTCCACGAAGGATCTGCCCTGAACGTGCGGTCCCGGCGCGCCCCCGGCGAGCTCGATCATCGTCGGCGCAATGTCCAGCGCAAGGACCATCTCGCTCACACGGGTGCCCGGTTCGACGCGCTCCGGATAGCGCACGAAGAACGCCGTGCGGATCCCCTCCTCGTAGGGAAAGCGCCGCTCGGCGCCGAGGCCATGCTCGCCGAAGAAGAAACCGTTGTCGCCGAGAAACACGATGCAGGTGCGCTCCAACTGACCCGTCTCGTCCAGCGCATCCAGGATCGCGCCTACGCCCTCGTCGACGGACGCCATCATCGCCGCGCGCTCGCGCGGCTCCTCCTGGGTGCCCACGTGCAGCGCCTCGAGGAATGGCCGTGCCGACGGATCGCTCCGCAGCGCAAACACTTCCTTCCACGCCGGCTTCTGTTTCAGCACCTCGTCGAGCGGCAGCACGCTCGGGCGCATCGGGTAGGTCATGCCCTTGTAAAGATCGCGGTGGCGCGCCGGCAGCACGTAACCCTGCATCGTGGACGCGTCGATGCTGCCGTCCTGCTTTTGCTGCACGTCGGGGTGGACGGCCTTGTGCGCGAGGAACAGCGCGAAAGGCTTCTGCCTCTTCTTCCCAACGTACTCGACCGCCCGCTGCGAAAGGATGTCGGTGACGTAACCCTCGACCACTCGCTCGGCGCCGCCCTCCCACAGCACCGGGTCGACGATCTTCCCCTGGCCGCGGAACGAGAGCCAGTGGTCGTAGCCCGGCCGCGGGCTCGCGTCGTTCCCCATGTGCCACTTGCCGATGTGCGCGGTCTCGTAGCCGAGCCTCTTCAGCTCGATGTGATAGTTCGCGAGGCGGTGGCTCATCGCGTCGCGCCCGACGTTGTCGATGATGCCGTGGCGGCTCGCGTACTGACCCGTCAGGATCGAAGCGCGGTTGGGCGAGCACAGCGGCGTGCTGTGGAAGGCGTTCAGGAACTGCGCGCCCTCGTGCGCGAGGCGGTCGATATGCGGGGTCTTCATGTACGGATGACCCGACGCGCTCGTCTCGTCGAAGCGCAGATCGTCGATCAGGATTACCAGGAGGTTCGGCTGCATCGCATTTCCATTGTGGTTGGACGCGGCGCCGGGACCTGCCGCCGCGGCCGGATCGGCCTTATGATGCCAAACCAACCTCTTGGAGGAGGCGCATGGCAGCGAACCTGAAGAAGGTGAAGGCTTCGATGATGAACGCGATCCACGACCTGCCGCTCCTCGTGGCGCGCGACGAAGGCTTCTTCCGCGACCAGGGGCTCGACGTCGAGATCGTGCGCACGCCCGGCTCGGGCCAGCGCGACTCCGACCACCAGGCGCTGCGCTCCAACATCTTCGAGCGCACCATGGAGGCGCTCTACGACCAGGGGGCGTGCGACCAGTTCCGCATGTGCGAGTGGGGCGTCATGAAGCGCGCCGTCGAGTCGCAGGGCGAGGCCGGCCACCGTCCCGCCAAGATCGTCGCCCTGGGCTCGGCGATGTCGAGCTTCGCGCTCGTCGCCGACCCGAAATCGGGCATCTTCGAGCCCGAGCAGCTCAAGGGCAAGCCGATCGGCGTCAGCCCGTTCAACGGTTCGCACTTCACCACCCTCAAGCTGCTCGAGGGCTTCCTCAAGCGCGAGCAGATCCAGACCAAGTTCGCCGGCACGATGCGCGAGCGCATCGACGCGCTGCGCCGCGGCGAGGTCGCCGCCGTCAGCCTGATGGAGCCGTGGATCAGCTACGCCGAGAAGCTCGGCCTGCGCGTGATCATGGAATCGCACTCCACGCGCAGCGAAGCCGCGGGCGACGAGCTCGACGGCGCCACGCTCAGGAAAATGTTCGACGCCGAGGCCGAGGCCGCGAAGGCGATCGACAAGGACCCATCGAAGCACGCGCGCTATCTCGTCGAGGAAGCGGGCGGCCTGATCGAGCTGGAGGATCTCAAGCTCGCCCGCATCCTCAACGCGGCGCCCGAGCCCTATACGCGCGAGCGCTTCCAGCACACCTACGAATGGACCCGCGACTGGGGGCTCGTCCCGCCCGGCGCGACCTACGAGAACACCGTCGACAACCGCGCCTGGCAATAGGAGTCCGAATGGCCAACGTGTTCGTAAACCAAAGAGGCATCGTCCACAAGTCTGGCTATCAGGGAGCCAGCGTTGGGGCATTTCCGGATGTCTGCAGGACGCCAGCGCCCGGGCCGGTTTCGATCCCGTATACGAATCTCGCGAACCCCGCTGCGACCAAGCAGGCGCGCAGCCAGCAACTCCGCGGCAAGCTGCAGACTCTGCACATGCAGATCGCCAGCCTGCCGAGCGGCGATCCGACGCGCTGGCACCGGCTGCTCGACGAGTACGTCGTCGTTACGGCCGAGCTCTACAAGACGGTCTCTGAGTAGTCGGCGAGGGCAGCAAGCCGACCGGATCTGCACCGTCAGGTCTGTCTTTCCCGGAGCATTGCTTCCGCTGTCTGCAGTTGCTCGACAACTCCGGGCAAAGGGGGCGGCGCGAGCGACTGCCCGGATGCCGCGATGAACTTCCCGATCGGAACCAGGCCCTCGCGGCTCTTGAACATCGCCTTCGTCAAGCCGATCGCCGTGGTGCGGCCATTTCGTTCAAAAACGTGCTCCGTCCAGGCCCACTCGTCGTCCCAATAGATCACCCTGGACCGCAGCCGAAACCTCTGGAACATTCCAAGCGGGTAGCGATATCGCATCGCCGCGACGCGCACCACGGGCATCCAGCGACGGCCAAGGAGCGTGCCGAGCATGCCCGCCCGAAGGACGATGTTGATGCGGCCGAGATCCATCAGCGCGAGGTAGCGGTCGTAGCTCACCTGCGTGACGTCCACGTCGTTCGGCAGTACCCGCAGGTTGAGCACATTCTCTTCGTCGAGCCTGAGGCGCTTCCTGAAAAAGCTGGCGATGAAGACCAGTAGCAGCCGAAGTCTGAGCCTCATGATCGAGTTGCCCTCCCTGGCAAAAGAGTAGCGTCGAGTCGAGCGATGCGAAAGCCCCGAACATGGAGACTTACCGCGGCCGACGGCCGGACCTACGACAGCCGACGCCCGGGTTCACTCGGCGGCCACCGCGGCACGAGGATCTATGGCCGTCTCGACTGTCCGGCCGCGCTGCGGGCGATCGCGCGTGGCGGCTACGTCAGTCAGCGCGTGTTCTTTCTTGACCAACGCACGGCGCGCGCGGCGGGCTACCGGCCGTGCGCGGTATGCATGCCGGTGGAGTATCGCGCGTGGAAAAAACGCGCGGGCCGCAAGAACCGGAGTGCAAGGCGCGCGCGAAGCAAATAGAGTCGCGCCATGGACCGACAAATTCTGTTTTCCACCGGAGAGTGCGTTCTCGGCGCGGTGCTCGTCGCGCGGAGCGAGCGCGGCGTGTGCGCCATCCTGCTCGGAGACGACGCGCTCGGCCTG
Source organism: Burkholderiales bacterium (assembly GCA_045810245.1). Taxonomy (GTDB): domain Bacteria; phylum Pseudomonadota; class Gammaproteobacteria; order Burkholderiales; family SG8-39; genus SCGC-AG-212-J23. Next base: position 3,597 of record JBJMWH010000093.1, read on the forward strand.
GAGCACGATCTGCGCCAGCGGTTTCGGGATGACGACGTGCAGAACGCATACGTCGGGCTCGAGCCGCTGCTTTCGGAGGTAACGCGCTTCCTGGCCGCGCCTCACAGCGGCCTGCGGCTGCCGCTAGACTTGCACGGGTCCGAGCTGCAGCAGCGGGTGTGGAGCGCACTGCGCGAGATCCCGCCCGGAGCCACCGAGACCTACTCCGACGTGGCGCGGCGCCTTGGCGGCGCGGCGAGCGCAAAAGAAGTGGGCGAAGCGTGCGCGGCCAACCCGCTCGCGGTTGCGGTTCCCTGCCACCGCGTGCTGCGCAAGGACGGCAGCCTGGGCGGCTACCGCTGGGGCCTGCGGCGCAAGCGTGCGCTGCTCGAGCGCGAACGCGCGGCTTGATCGCGATCGACTGGGACCGCGTCGGCGCTGAGCTCGACGCGCGGGGCTGCGCGGTGATCGAGCGCCTCGTTTCCAAAGCGGATTGCGACGCGCTCGCCGCGCTTTATCCGGCGGACGCGCACTTCCGCAGTCGCGTGGTGATGGCGCGGCACGGCTTCGGCCGCGGCGAGTACAAGTATTTCCGCTATCCGCTGCCGCCCCTCGTCGCCCGGCTTCGCGCGGCGCTTTACGGCCCGCTTGCCCACATCGCCAACCGCTGGAACGCTGCGCTCGACAGCGACACGCGCTATCCCGGCGAGCACTCGGCGTTCATCCGGCGCTGCCATCGCGCGGGGCAACGCCGGCCAACACCCCTGCTCCTGCAATACGGCAAGGACGACTACAACTGCCTGCACCAGGATCTGTACGGCGAGCATGTGTTCCCGCTCCAGCTTACGATCCTTCTCTCCGAGCCCGAGCGCGACTTCACCGGCGGCGAATTCGTCCTCACCGAGCAGCGTCCGCGCATGCAATCGCGCGCCGAAGTCGTGCCGATGGGGAAGGCGGACGCGGTGGTGTTCGCGGTTAACGAGCGACCGGTGCGCGGCTCGCGCGGCGTCTACCGCGTGAAGCTGCGCCACGGCGTGAGCCGCGTGCGCGCCGGACGCCGGCATACGGCGGGCATCATCTTTCACGACGCCGCATGAATCGCGCGGCCATCACGACGAGAGCGCAGAGCACGAGCGCCTTCGCGAGCAGCGGGCCGCCCCCGATCATCACCAGAGCCACCGCGCCCAGGGCAACGCAGAGCGCTGCCCACGCCGGCAGG
>JBJMWH010000094.1:0-4436 GCA_045810245.1 Burkholderiales bacterium
CGGCCGCGCGAAGAGGCTGGGGCAAGCCGAGGCCTACCGCCGGAGCAAATACCGGACCAGATCGAAATATCAGGGAATTAGCGCGTCAGCCGGCGCTGACCGTAAGGCCAGCCGACACCGTGCAACTCAGAGCAGCCACCAGAGGACGGCGCCGGTCAGGAGCATGAGGTAGGTCATCCACAGCCACGCCGCAAGCGTGCGCCACATATCCGCGTCCGGTCCGCCCAGCGGCGCGGCCCCTTCGGTTTCGACCGGCGTCAAAGCCATAGACCTCCCTATGAGGTTTCTCTTTGTTCCCAACGATGTCATGGCGCTGGGCATGACAAAAGTCATGCCTTGAGCGGCATTAAACCATGACATCGGCACCCGGCAAAAGAGTACGGGTTGCTCGCTCGCGACGCGCGCCGCTTCGCCACTATGTCGGCCGGGGCGCCAAGCTTGATTGTGCGAGGCATGAATGCAGGGACGTAAAGAAGAACGATTCGACAGCGACCTCGCGATCAAGCTGGAGGGGGGCGGCAAAGCCGTCGCACGCAACGTAAGCGCGAGCGGGGTTTACTTCGTCACCCAGGTGGCGCTCGAAGCGGCCCAGCTGGTGAGGTTCAGCCTGGAGTTTCTGGACTTTCCCAGCGGTCCGATCGAGGTGAATTGCAGTGCCCGCATTGTGCGGGTCGAGGAGCAGGGGGTCGGCAGAGGGGTCGCGGCTTCGATCGGCAGTTTCGAGTTCCGCAGACTGTCCAACGCCGGCAAAAGCTCCCACTAAGAGAGGGTCCAAACGATGAACACGGTCCAAGCAAGAATTCCGCGCTGGATAGGCGGCTACCAACCGATGCCGGCAACGCGCTGGCCTGCCGGCCAGGCCGCCGCAGCCAAACCGGTGAATGAAGTCGAGGCGAAGTCCTTCCAGTTGACCTGGGAGGAGAGCGCCCGGTTCTTCCGCGTCGTGGCCGAGTGCGGGCGCATCCGCCGCCACTATGACATCTATCGCTGGCTTGGCGGCGAGGTGCAGCATTTCCTGCCGCACGAGATCCTGCTCTCCGCCTGGGGCGATTTCGACACCTGGGACGTGAAACTCGATCTGACCTCGGGGCTTCCAGGCGTGCGCACCGGCCAGCTCGCGCATTGCCGCATCGACTCGCTCGTGCGCCAGGCGTACGCGCGCTGGATCGGCGCCGGTCGCCAGCCGGTGCTGCTCAAGGCAAGCGATTTCGACGCCGCGGACCATGGCTGCCACTGCGCGATCCACGCCGCCCTGCGAAGCATGCGCTCGGTGCTCGTGCACGGCGTGCACGACAAGCGCTCCCGCCAGGAGAGCCTGTTCATCGCCTTCACCTGCAGCTCGTTCACCCGGGGCCGCAGCCTCGAGCCGTTCGTCTCGCTCCTCGAGCCGCTGGTCGCGCAGATCGACGCCGCTTTCCGCAAGGTGCCGGCCTTTCCGCTCAACGATGCGCGCTTCGCGCTGCGTGCGGACGCGAACGTGCTCGACCTCAGCAGCCGCGAAATGGAAGTCCTCGACGCGCTGTGCCGCGGCAGGACCAATGTGCAGATCGCGGGCGCGCTCGAGATCAGCCCCTTCACGGTCAAGAACCACGTGCAGCGCATCTTCCGCAAGATCGGCGTCACCAACCGGACGCAGGCTGCAGCGCGCTACACCGAGGCGGTGCGCCAGGCCGCGCTCAGCCTGGCCGCGCCGAAGAGCGAGGCGCCGCAACAGGCGATCGAAGCGGCCTAGCAAGCCGGGGGTCCGATGACGCAGCTACGGGTCCGCGATTACGGGCGGGACGATGCCGCGCGCTGGGAGGCGTTCGTCGCCGCCTGCCCTGCGGCAACGTTTTTCCATCGTATCGGCTGGCGCGAGGTGATCGAGCGCAGCTTCGGCCATCGCACCCGTTATCTGCTCGCGGAGCGCGCGGGCGAGATCGCCGGCGTGCTGCCGCTCGCGGAGGTGAAGAGCCTGCTATTCGGGCACGCGCTGGTCTCGCTTCCTTTCTGCGCCGTTGCCGGCGTTGCCGCCGCCGATGCCGAGGCCGCGCGCGCCCTGCACAGCGCCGCTCGGGCGCTCGGCGAGCGCATCGGCGCGCAGCATCTGGAGATCCGCAATCCCGAGCCGCGCGAGCCGGCCTGGCCGCGCCAGGACCTCTACGCGGCCTTCCGCAAGTCGCTCGCGCCCGAGGTCGAGGCCAACATGCTCGCCATCCCGCGCAAGCAGCGTGCGATGGTGAGGAAAGGCATCAAGAACGGCCTCTCGAGCGAGCTCGATGCCGGGGTCGAGCGCTTCTTCGCCCTGTACGCCGACAATGTCCACCGCCACGGCACGCCGCCGCTGCCCAAGCGCTACTTCGAGGCCCTGCGCGCCACCTTCGGCCAGGACGCCGAGGTCCTGACCGTCGTTTCCCCCGAGGGCCAAGCGCTGTCCTCGGTGCTGAGCTTCTACTTCAAGGACGAAGTGCTCCCCTATTACGCCGGCGACCGCACCGAGGCGCGCGATCTCGCGGCCAACGACTTCAAGTATTGGGAGCTGATGCGCCGCGCGTGCGAGCGAGGCATCCGCACCTTCGACTTCGGCCGCAGCAAGCAGGGGACCGGTCCCTTCGACTTCAAGAAGAACTGGGGTTTCGAGCCCGCGCCGCTCGCCTACGAGTACTGCCTGTACCGGCGCTCCAGCATCCCGCAAAACAATCCGCTCAACCCGAAGTACCGCGCCTTCATCGCATTGTGGAAGCGCCTGCCGATGCCGGTCGCCAACGCGCTCGGACCGCATCTCGTGAAGAGCCTGGGTTGATGGAACCGCTGCTCTTCCTGGCGCACCGGCTGCCGTACCCGCCCAACAAGGGCGACAAGGTGCGCTCGTACCACTTCCTCAAGCACCTGGCGCAGCGCTACCGGGTCTTTCTGGGCACCTTCATCGACGATCCGGCAGATGAGGAACACCTGCCGGCCGTGCGCTCGCTCTGCTGCGAAATGCAGGTGGAGACGCTCACGCCGTGGCGCCAGCGGGCCCGCAGCCTGAGCGCGCTTTTGAGCGGCGAAGCGCTGAGCCTGCCGTACTTCCGCAGCCGGCGCCTCGCCGCCTGGACTGCTGAAACCGCGCGCCGGCACGATGTGCGCCGGGCATTCGTCTATTCGTCGGCGATGGCGCAGTACGCGCTTGGGCTGCCGCGGCTCGACAGCTTCGTGGACTTCGTCGACATGGACTCGGCCAAATGGGACGACTACGCCGCGCGGCGGCGTTGGCCGGCCTCGGCGCTCTATGGACGCGAGGCGCGCTGCCTGCTCGCGTACGAGCGCCAGGTCGCGAAAAGGGCGCGCGCCAGCGTCTTCGTCACCGAGGAAGAGGCGCAACGCTTCCGGCACAGCGCCCCCGAGTGCGCGGGAAGCGTCACGGTCATCCGCAACGGCGTCGACGCCGAGTTTTTCTCTCCGGCGCATGCTTTTCCGTCCCCATTCGCGCGCGGCGAGCGCGCCATCGTGTTCACGGGCGCGATGGACTACTGGCCCAACGTGGACGCGGTCGTATGGTTTGCCCGCGAGGTGCTGCCGGCGATCCGCAGGGCGCAGCCGGCGGCGCGCTTCTACGTCGTCGGAATGAATCCCGACGCTTCGGTGCGGGCGCTGGCGAGGGATGCCGCGGTGACGGTGACCGGCCGGGTTCCCGACGTGCGTCCGTATCTGCGGCACGCCGCGGTAGTGGTTGCACCGCTTCGGGTCGCACGCGGAATCCAGAACAAGGTGCTCGAGGCGATGGCCATGGCGAAACCCGTGGTCGCAAGCGCCGCTTGCGCTTCGGCGCTCTCGGCGCGCCCCGGAACGGATCTCGCCGTAGCTTCCGATGCGCGGGAGTTCGCCGCGGCAACGCTTTGGGCGATGCAGCCGCCGCACGCTCAGCGGCTCGCGCAGCATGCGCGCGAGCGCATCGTGCACGAGCATGGCTGGTTGCGCAGCCTGCGACAGCTGGAAGAGCTGCTCGGCGGGGTGCACGTGCCCGCTCGGCAAGCCGCCATCGCCCTATGAAATTCGAGCCGGATTGCGTCCTTCAGAGTGCCGACGGCGCCTCGAGCGTGTCCGTGGCTGAGCACCCCTGGCGCTCCAGCCTGCCGGTCCTCGGCGCCGCCGTGCTCACGCTCCCGGCCATCTACTGGGACACGGCGAAATCGATGCTCGCCATCTGGAAAAGCTCCGACACCTTCGCGCACGGTTATCTCATCGTGCCGATCACGCTCAGCCTGGTCTGGCTGAAGCGCCGGCAAGTCGCCGCGCTGACGCCTCGGCCGGATGTCCTGGGCTTTCTGCTGCTGGCCGGCGCCGGGTTCACGTGGCTGGCGGCCGAAGCGGCCCAGGTGCAGGTGCTCATGCAGTACGCGCTCGTAGCGATGGTGCCCGCTGCGGTGCTCGCGCTCGCCGGCCGCCGCGTGGCCTGGACGCTCGCCTTTCCGCTC
>JBJMWH010000095.1:0-3686 GCA_045810245.1 Burkholderiales bacterium
CCGGGATCGTGCCCTCGGCGGCGAGCTGCTCGGTGATCTCCTTTTGCCGCAGGATCCGCCCCAGCTCCGAATTCACGCGGGTTACGACCTCCGACGGCGTACCTGCGGGCGCGATGACGCCTGCCCACGAAAACGCTTCGTAGCCGGTGAGACCGCTTTCGGCGATGGTCGGATATTCCGCAAGCGACGGCACCCGGGTCGCGTCGCCGACCGCGAGCGCCCGCAGCTTTCCGGCACGCACGTGGGGCAGCACCGTCGGGATGCTGCTGAATGCGAGCGACACGTCGCCCGCGAGCAAGGCGGTGGCGGCGGGCGCGGTCCCTTTGTAGGGCACGTGCACCAGGTCGATGTTCGCCATCGACGCGAAAAGCTCGCCAGCGAGGTGACTGCCATTGCCTATGCCCGGGGAGGAATAGGTCAGGGCGCCGGGCTTGGCCCTTGCGAGCGCGATGAGCTCCGGCACGCTCTTCGCGGGCACCGAGGGATGCGCGACCAGCAGCAAAGGGAAGTTCACCAGCCGCCCGATCGCGGCGAAGTCGCGCACCGGATCGTAGGGCAGCTTGAGGTACATGCTCGGGTTGATGACCAGCGGACCGTTGGAGACCGCGCCCAGCGTGTAGCCGTCGGTAGGGGCGACCTTCAGCGCCTCGAGCGCGATGATGCCGTTCGCGCCCGCGCGGTTCTCGATCAGCACGGGCTGACCGAGCCGGTCGGAGAGGTGCTTGCCGACGATGCGCGCCGCATAGTCGACGCCGCCGCCGGGCGGGAAGGGAACGAGCATGCGGATCGGCTTCGCCGGCCAAGTCTGCGCCAGCGCTGCGATGGGAGCAAAAACCGAAACAATAAGGCCAAAGGCAAAGGGAAAGGCGAGGGCGCCGCTTCTCATCCCGGCATAGTATCGTCGCCGCATGAAAAAACGGAAGCCGGCGGTCGGTGTCATCGGCCTGGGCATCATGGGCGGAGCGATGGCGGAGGCTTTGCTCGCTGCGGGCCACGACGTGGCCGGCTACGACCCGGCGCCGGCCGCCCGGCGGCGCCTTGAGCGGGCCGGTGGGCATGCGCTGGAATCGAGCTTCGCGGTGGCGGAGGACGTCCGCGTGCTCATCATGTCCCTGCCTTCGTCCCCGGCCCTCGAGGCTACCGTCCGGGAGGTCGGACGGGCGGGCGCCGGGCGCCGCGCAAGGGGCATCGTCGTGGAGATGAGTACGCTCCCGATTGCCGACAAGCGCCGGGCGCAGGCCGAGCTCGCGCGCACGGGGTGGACCATGCTCGACTGCCCGATCAGCGGCACCGCGGCGCGCCTCGCGGACCGGGACTGGATGATCTTCGCGAGCGGCGACCGGCGCGCGTGTACCCGGGCGAGGTCGCTGCTACGCGTCTTTACCGACCAGATTCCCTACGTCGGGGACTTCGGCAGCGGCATGCGGATGAAGCTCGTCGCCAATCATCTGGTCGCGATCCTCAACGTGGCCTCGGGCGAGGCGATCACGCTCGCGCGCAGCATGGGGCTGGACGCACGCCAGGTGTGGGCGCTGTTCGGCTCGAACCCGGCGGTCGGCAACGGCGTGCTGCGCCTGCGCGGCGCGTTCATGGTCGAGCGTCGCTATCGCCCGGCGACCATGAAGGTCGAAGTCTGGCAGAAGGACATGCGCATCATCGGCGAGGCGGCGCGCTCCGCGGGCGCCGCGACGCCGCTCTTCGACGCCTGCGGCCCGATCTACGATGCCGCGATGGCTCAGGGATTCGGCAGCTCCGATACCGCCTCGGTGTGCGAAGTGCTGGCCCGGCGCAGGCGCCGCGGACGGCGCTCGCGGAGGGAGTAGGATAACCGGGCAGCTACGCCACCCAGGGGAGGAAGCGATGAAGAAAAAAATGCCGGCGGCCGGCCTGATTGTCGCCGCCCTCGTGCTCGGCGTCATCGTCGGGTACATGATCTTCATCTCCTACCCCGACAAGAAGAGCGCCGCGCAGATCGCGGGCTATGTCTCGATCCTGTCCGATGTGTTCCTGCGCCTCATCAAGATGCTGATCGGCCCGCTCGTCTTCTCGACGCTGGTCGTGGGCATCGCGCACATGGGCGACGCGGCCTCGGTCGGGCGCGTGTTCGCCAAGGCGCTCGGCTGGTTCGTCACCGCCTCGCTGGTCTCGCTTCTGCTCGGAATGTTCCTCGCCAACCTGTTGCAGCCGGGCCACAACCTCGGCCTGCCGCTGCCCGACATCGGCGCCTCGGCCAACCTCGCCACCGCCAAGTTCACGCTCAAGGACTTCGTCAGCCACCTGGTGCCCAAGTCCTTCGCCGAGGCGATGGCGAACAACGAGATCCTGCAGATCGTGGTGTTCTCGATGTTCTTCGGCGTGGCGCTCGCCGCGCTTGGCAAGAAGGGCGAAACGCTGGTGGCCGCCATCGAGGAGCTGTCGCACGTCATGCTCAAGATCACCGGCTACGTGATGAAGCTCGCGCCGATCGCGGTGTTCGCCGCCATGGCCGCCACGGTCGCGGTGAACGGCCTCGAAATCCTGCTGCGCTTCGCCGTCTTCATGGGCGACTTCTACTTCGGCCTGTTCATCCTCTGGGGCCTGCTGGTCCTCGCCGGATTCGTGTTCCTCGGCCCGCGCGTGTTCAAGCTGCTGAAGCTCATCAAGGAAGCGTTCATGCTGTCCTTCGCCACCGCGAGCTCGGAGGCGGCGTATCCGAAGATCATCGATGCGCTCGACCGCTTCGGCGTGAAGCGCAAGATCTCGAGCTTCGTCATGCCGATGGGCTACTCGTTCAACCTCGACGGCTCGATGATGTACTGCACCTTCGCGACGCTGTTCATCGCGCAGGCGTACGGCATCGAGCTGCCGCTCGGTACCCAGATCACGATGCTCCTCATCCTGATGCTCACCTCGAAAGGCATGGCGGGCGTGCCGCGCGCCTCGCTCGTGGTGATCGCGGCGACCCTCAACCAGTTCAACATCCCGGAGGCGGGCCTGCTCCTCATCCTCGGCGTCGACACCTTCCTCGACATGGGCCGCTCGGCCACCAACGCGGTCGGCAACTCGATTGCCACCGCGGTGGTCGCCAGGTGGGAAGGGGAGCTCCTTTCGCCCACCGCGGCCGACGAGAACGAGCGCCGCATCGAGGCGGGCGCCGTGGTCCCGGCGTAGGTTGTATGAAGCTGCTTCTAGCAGCGCTGCTGGTGGCGAGTAACACGCTCGCCCAGCCGGAAGATCCGGCCCCAGTCGAGCTGACCGGGACGCTGGCGAAAGTGCGCGCCGCCGGCGCGCTGACCATCGCATACCGTGAGTCCTCGGTGCCGTTCTCGTATCTCTCGGCGCGCGGCGAGCCGATCGGCTATTCGATCGAGCTGTGCCGGAAGCTCGCCGAGGCGATCGGCGAAGCGCTCGGGCGCGAGCTCGCGCTCAAGTGGCTTGCGGTGACCTCCGAGAGCCGCATCGAGGCCATCGTCTCCGGCCGCGCCGACCTGGAGTGCGGCTCGACCACCAGCAACCTCGAGCGGCAGAAGCAGGTCGCGTTCTCCCCGATCATCTTCGTCGCCGGGACCAGGCTGCTGGTGAAGCGTGGCTCGCCGATCCGCTCATACCGCAATCTGGCTGGAAAAACCGTGGTCGTCACCGCGGGGACGACCAATTTGAATGCGATGCAAGAGATCGGCAGGCGCTTCAAGCTCGATTTCCGCCTC
>JBJMWH010000096.1:0-9812 GCA_045810245.1 Burkholderiales bacterium
CCCGGCCGCGGCCGAGCGTTTCGCCTGGGTGAACGAGCTGCACCAGGCCGGGAAGAGAATCTTCTTTGCCACGGGACGCGTAGTGAAAGACGCGCGTCTCCTCGTCTTGCTCGTCGAGCGCTATCGCATCGGCGTTTTGCACTCGCATTTCGCTTCGGCCGGGATGCTTGTCGCCATCCGCCTGGCGCGGCTGGCCTGTCCGGAGGTCGGCTGGGTGGCTCACGTGCATAACCACGAGCAGGGACGCAGCCGCCTGAAGAATCTGGTGAAGCGCACGCTCGTGGCCGCGGACTGCTACGTCGGCGTGAGCGAGCACGTGCGCGCCGACCTGCTGGCGAGGGGCTACGATCCGCGCAAATGCGTGAGCGTGCCGAACGCGGTCGATTTTTCGCGTCTCGGCGCTGCGGCGGCCGCGCCTGCGCCCGCGCAGGACGGCAGGAAAAAACTGCTCATGTTCGGCTTCGATTTCGAGCGCAAGGGGGTCGACATCGCTCTCGAGGCGCTGAGTCGCCACGACGCCGGGCACGAAATGCTTCTATTGATCGTGCTCGCCGCCAACTTCCACGCGGTGCGCGCGAGAATCGAGGCCATGTTCGGCCGCGTGCCGTCGTGGGTCGAGCTGCTGCCGCCGACCGACAACGTCGCGACCTACTACCGGATGGCCGAGGTGTTCATCTCGCCCAGCCGCGAAGAGGGCCTGCCCTATGCGCTGATCGAGGCCGCCTACTGCGGGCTGCGTCTGGTCGCGAGCGACATCGGCGGCCAGACTTCGCTCGGCATTCCCGGCCTCGGCTATTTCAAGTCGGAAGATCCGCGTAGCCTGTATGACGCTTTGAAGGCCGAGAATTCAAGCCCTGCCGCCGAGGCGCGCGATTACGTGGTGAAGCGCTTCCGCCTGGAGAAGTGGGTTCGCGACATCGTCGGCCTCTATGCCGGGCTGCCTAGTCGCGGCGGTGCGCTGCCTCGATACCGAACTCCATAGGCGGCGTACCCGATTGGTGCGCGCCGGCATCGGGGCGCGCGAACCGGTCGTTGAAATTTGGAATCGGCGCGCCGGCGCCGTAGCCGGGACTTCCCGGCTTGAGGCTGAAATCGCCGGCGCGCGCAGCGAGATCGGGGTAGGCGCGGCCGCTCGAGGCGTAGATCGGGACGCCTGAAGCGCCGGGTCCCCAGCCACGCCGCTCGGCGCGCGCGCCGGCATTGCTGATGCGGCCGTTGTGCAGGTCGAAATCGGCCTCGCAGGGACCGGCGCCGCAGTCGGCGCGGATCGAGTAGAACTTCGCCCGGCCGTCGATGTGCACCTCGTTGTGGATGTGCCAGATGTTGTTGCGGCTGACGAAGTTGTACAGCGTGCCGCCGGATTTCTCGATGCCGGCGCCCGCGCCCAGGGTGAGCGAGCGGCCGCGCGGCGGCGGCGGCTGGAGCGCGGTGTTGTGGAAGTAATAGGCGCGGCCGCCGTTCAGTTTCGCGTCGTAGCTCCCGGCCTTGATGAACGGGCCGCGGATCTCGAGGTCCGGGTCGCCGTCGGGCTCGCGCATGCTGGCCATGCGGTTCGAGACGTTGCGCCACACGTAGAGCGGGCCGATCGAGGTCGCGGCGTTGGCGATCGCCACGAATACGTGGTCGAAATAGTTGCCCCAGATCCGCACGTTGCGGTTCGCGCCCTCCGACTCGATGCCGTCGTCGTTCACCTGCGAGATGCGGTTGCCGTAGAAGTCGGAATCGGCCCACGGAAAACCCTCGGTGCTGAAGTTGTCGCCGCCGCCGAAGCCGTCGTTGAAGCGGTTGCCGTTGGACGACCAGACTTCGTTGTAGCGGAACACGTGGTTCGAGCCGCAGCGCGAGAACATGGCCGCCTGCGGGCCGTGCGGATGCGTGGCCTCCGAGCCGGCCCACAACCACGGGTTGGCGGTGTACCTTGGATTGAAGAAGCGATTGCGCTGCACGACGATCCGCATCGGCTTCCTGGCCGCGATCTCCTCGCGGTAGTAGTTGCAGTGGATCGCCCCGTCGTCGTTGACCCAGCCAGGGGATTCGTCGCCAATGCCGCCCCAGCCGGAGATCTCGTTGCCCTCGATCACGATGTCGCGCGTGGTCGTGTCGAGCACCGGATCGAACTGGCGCTCAAGGTACACCGCGTGCCGGCGGCAGTTTTTCAGCACCAGGCCGCGCACGATGATGTGGTGCACGCCTTGCTTGACGAGCACGCAGCTGTCGCGCCGGTCGTTGCCGTAGAGCTCGGATTGGTCGATGATGTTGCGGCCCGGCGCGCCGGTGAACACGACGTAGCCGTCTCGCTCGCTGCCCGAGTCCTGTTCGTCGATGACCAGCCGCGTAGTCCCGGGCTTGAGGTACACCGTGCGCTTGACGCGGAATTTCTCGCTCCAGGTTCGGGCGGTCATGGTTTCGCTGAATCCGCTCGCGAGCGTGAGGCGCACGTTGTATTCGGTGCCGGGCTCGAGCTCGACCAGGCTGCCGCGGTACTCGCCGTCGCGCTCGTCGAACCACAGATCGAGACCCTGCCGCCACCCCCGCTCGCCGGCGGCGCGGAATTGCACGCGCCCCGCGTTGTCCGGCGCGCCCCCCGGGGGCGACCAGTACAGGCCGATCGACTGAAAGGTGGAAACGGCGCGCGGCGCGGCGAAAGCCGGCTGCGCGGCCACGGCGAACGCCAGCAAGGCGAGGGCAAGCCGGACGATGGCCATCGCCGCCAGTCTAGGCACCGGCGGCTCCGCCCTCTCGATTGCGCATTGAGCCGGGCGGACTAGCGAGGCATGCATGGAGCTGACGGCTGCTTCGCGCATCCTCCCGATACCCATGAATCCCGCCTCGCTTCCGTCGAATCGCTCCTTCGGCTGGACCTTCGCCGCCTTCTTCGTCCTCGCTGGAGCTTACGGCGTGTGGCACGCCGGCTCCGGCCGTGCATGGCTGTTCGCGCTTGCGCTCCTCACTGCCATCGTCACGCTGAAGCGCGAGAGCTGGCTCACGCCGCTCAACCGCGCCTGGATGAAGTTCGGCGAGCTCGCCGGCAGGGTAGTCAGCCCGCTCGTGCTGGGGGTCATTTTCTTTGCCATGTTCGCGCCGGTCGGGCTGGCGATGCGCCTGTGCGGGCGCGATGCGCTGGCGCGGCGCTTCGAGCCGGCGCGGCGCAGCTACTGGGTCGAGCGCGATCCGCCCGGCCCGGCCGACGACAGTTTCCGCAACATGTTCTAGGAGGCAACCATGGACTTCGCAGTGCAGCTCTGGCAATTCCTCGGCGCGCGGCGCAAGTACTGGCTGCTGCCGATCATCGTCGTCAGCGTGCTGCTGGGCGGCCTGCTCATTCTGGCGCAGGGCTCGGCGGTGGCGCCCTTCATCTATACGCTGTTCTAGGGTGCGCATTCTCGGCATCTCGGCCTACTACCACGACAGCGCGGCGGCGCTGGTGGTCGACGGCCGCGTGGCGGCGGCGGCGCAGGAAGAGCGCTTCACGCGCAAGAAGCACGACCCGGACTTTCCGCGCAACGCGATTCGCTGCTGCCTGGAGATGGCCGGCGTGCGGCCTGCCGAGCTCGACCACGTGGCCTTTTACGACAAGCCGTTCCTCAAGTTCGAGCGCCTGCTCGAGACCTATCTCGCCTTCGCGCCGCGCGGCTTCGGCTCGTTCCGCCAGGCGCTTCCGGCGTGGGTGAAGGACAAGCTGTTCCAGAAGACGGCGCTCCTGAAGGAGCTCTCCCGGATCGACCCGGCGGTCGACTGGGAAGCCAAGCTGCTCTTCTCCGAGCACCACCTGAGCCATGCCGCCAGCGCCTTCTACCCGTCGCCGTTCCCGCGCGCCGCGGTGCTGACGATGGACGGCGTGGGCGAGTGGACCACGACCTCGCTCGCGCTCGGCGACGCTCGCGCGCTGAAGGTGGTGCGCGAGATTCATTTCCCCCATTCGCTCGGTCTGCTCTATTCGGCCTTTACCTACTACACCGGTTTCAGGGTGAACTCCGGCGAGTACAAGGTGATGGGGCTCGCGCCCTACGGCGAGCCGCGCTACGCGCAGAAGATCCGCGAGCATCTGATCGACGTCAAGGACGACGGCAGCTTCAGGCTGAACCTCGAGTACTTCGACTACTGCACCGGGCTCACCATGACGAACGGCAGGTTCGACGAGCTGTTCGGCGGTCCGCCGCGGCGTCCTGAGGAGCCGCTTACCCAGCGCGAGATGGACCTCGCAGCCTCGGTCCAGGTGATCACCGAAGAGGTGGTGCTCAAGCTGGCGCAGTCGATCGCGCGCGAGACCGGAGAGAAAAACCTGTGTCTCGCGGGCGGCGTGGCGCTGAATTGCGTGGCGAACGGCAAGCTTTTGCGCAGCAAGTACTACGACCGGTTGTGGCTGCAGCCGGCGGCGGGCGACGCCGGCGGCGCGCTCGGTGCGGCGCTCGTCGCTCACCACCTTCACAAGGGCGTACAGCGCACCGTGGCGGCGGGCCTCGACGCCATGCAGGGAGGCTATCTCGGGCCCGAGTTCGCGCTGGAGGAGATCCAGCGGCGCCTCGCCAAGGCCGGCGCGATCTTCGAGACGCTCGACGACCCGGGCCTGGTCGACGCCAGTGCCCGCGCGCTGGCCGAAGGCCGCGCGCTCGGCTGGTTCCAGGGACGCATGGAGTTCGGGCCGCGCGCGCTCGGCGCGCGCTCGATCCTGGGCGACGCGCGCTCGCCTTCGATGCAGAAGCAGCTCAACCTCAAGGTCAAGTACCGCGAATCGTTCCGCCCGTTCGCGCCTGCAGTGCTGGCCGAGGATGCGGAGAAGTTCTTCGACATCAAAGGTGAGAGCCCGTACATGCTGCTGGTCGCCGACGTCAAGGACGAGCACCGGATCGCGATGACAGAAGAGCAGAAGGCGCTCTTCGGCATCGACAAGCTGAACGTTCCGCGCTCCGCGATTCCGGCGGTGACGCATGTCGACTACTCCGCGCGCATCCAAACCGTCCACAAGGAGACCAACCCGAAGTTTCACGCCTTGATCGAAAGCTTCAAGGAAAAGACGGGTTGCCCGGTGGTGGTGAACACCAGCTTCAACGTGCGCGGCGAGCCGATCGTCGGCTCGCCCGAGGACGCCTTCCGCTGCTTCATGGGCACCGAAATCGAGGTGCTGGCGGTCGGCAACTGCTTGCTGCGCAAGGAGCGGCAGGATCCGGCGCTGAAGAAGAATTACGAAAACGCGTTCGAGCTCGATTGATGAGAAAGGTCGCCATTCCCCTCCTCCTGGTCGTCTGCAGCCTGGTTGTTTCGGTCCTAGCCTTCGAGGGCGTCCTGCGCCTGGTCGGCTTCAGCGCGCCGGTCTGGTACGAGCCCGACGCGCGCCTCGGCTGGCGCATGCGGCCCGGCCTCGCCGCCTGGTACACGCGCGAGGGCAAAGCCTTCGTCAGCGCGAACCGTGACGGCATGCCCGACAAGGACCACCCGCTGGAGAAAGCGCCGGGCGTCTATCGGATCGCCGTGCTCGGCGACTCGTACTCCGAGGCGCGGCAGGTGGCTCGCGACGAGGCGTACTGGCGTCTGTTGCCGGGGGAGCTCGCCGCTTGTGGCTTCCAGAAGGGCAAGGAAGTCGAGGTGCTCAATTTCGGCGTCTCGGGCTTCGGCACGGCGCAGGAATACGTGGTGCTCGAATCGCAGGCGATCCGCTATCACCCCGACCTGGTATTGCTGCAGTTCACCAACGGCAACGACCTGCGCGACAACTCCTTCGCGCTCGACCCGGAGAAGGGCCGCCCCTACTACATGCTGGGCGCCGACGGCAAATTGCGCATGGATGAATCGTTCGCCTCGTCGGATGAGTTCGTGGCGCGCTCCTCCTTCAAGAGCGAGCTGCTGCGCAAGGCGACCGACAAGAGCCGGGTGCTGCAGCTCGTCCGCTCGCTGAAGGAAACCTCTTTCGTATCCAGCCAGGCCTCTCTCGTCCCCAATGCGCAGGCCGCGCCGGGCGTGGAGCAGGGTCTGGAGCCTATGGTCCTGGTGCCGCCGCGTGACGCGCTGTGGGACGAAGCCTGGCGCATCACCGAGGGCCTGATCACCAAGTCGGCCGATTTTTCACGGCGCAACGGTGCACGCTTCGCGGTCGTCACCGTTCCCTACGCCATCCAGGTCCACCCTGATCCGAACGTGCGCGCCGCGCTGCAGGCACGGCTTGGCGTGAAGGACCTTTTCTACCCGGACCAGCGCATCGCCGCACTCGCCAAGAAGAACCACATCACAGCGGTCACGCTCGCGCCGGAAATGCAGCCCCTAGCGCAGAAGAGCGGCACCTACTTCCATGGCTTCGACAACGTGGGCATGGGCCGCGGCCACTGGAATGCCGAAGGCCATCGCGCCGCGGCGCGGATTATCGCGCGGCGGCTGTGCGACGAGCGGGGCTAGCTTCGCGGTGCAGCCGCCGCCGCAGCACGGCGAAGCGGCGCTCCACCAGTACGTAGCAGGCCGCCGAAAAGCCGGTGGCGAGGACAAACCCCGCCACGCCCCGCACCACCCCATGAGTGTCGAGCGCCTTGCCGGCGAGCTGGATCGCCGCGTAGTGCGACAGATAGAACGTGTAGGAGATGATGCCGAGCGCCCGCACCGGCCGCGTGTTCAGCCAGGCGAAGACCGGCGCGCGATGGAAGCGGACCGCGCACCAGAAGAGCGGGAAGAGGGCGATGCCCTGCACGGTGTAGCGCAGCGTGTCGCGGAACACGGGCGAGCGGTAGAGGAATGAGACGCCAAGCAGCACCAGCGCTGCCGCGCATAGCGCGATCCAGCCGCGCGTGCTCACGCGCCGCGGCGCCGCATCCAGCGCCGGGTTGAGCCACAGCCCCATGATGCAGCCGTAGAGCAGCGAATCGATGCGCGTGTCGGTCGCGTGGTAGATGTAGTGATCGGGGTTGCCGAGCGTGAAAGCCAGAACGTAGCGCCACGCCAATACAACCGCGCACATCCCTCCCAATAAAAGAGGGACATTGGTTTTTCGCCGGAGGAGAAGCAAGAGCGTGAGGGGAAACAGCAGATAAAAGTGCTCTTCCACGGCAAGCGACCAGAAGGGCACGGTGAAGGGAACCACCGGCGCGGCTTCCACGGAGGGGAAGGACGCGATGTAGTAGTTGGTGACTTGCAGCAGCTGGGCGAGCACCGCGCCCGCGCTCATATCGCCGCCGACTAGCCCGCTCGCATGCAGCGCGATGAGCAGGCCGAGCACCAGGTAAAGCGGCGGGAAGATGCGGTAGATGCGCCGCAGGTAGAAGTTGCGCAGGCTGATGGTCCCTGTCTGCTCGTACTCGCGGCGCAGCAGGGTGGTGATGAGGTAGCCGCTGAGGAAAAAGAAAATGGTGACGCCGAAGCCGCCGGGCACGATGTGCTGCAGGCCGCAATGCGCGATGAAGACGATCATCACGGCGACGGCGCGGATGCCGTCGAGCGAGGGGATGCTGAAGCCGGGGTCGGCGGCAACGCGCCGAGCGCCCGCCGCGTAGCGGCCGGGCAGGGCCATGCTGTCGGTGCTCATGCCGTTGGTCTTCGCGCGATGCGCCGCTTGAGGCTATAGAGGCGGTTGGTCCAGGGACCGATGCGGTAGCCGAAGACCGCTGCCTTCGCCTCGGTCGCCGCGTTGTCGTAGCGCAGCCGCAGGAACTCGACGCTCCAGTCGAGCGTGTCGAGGATCGCGCACTCGGCAAATTTGTTGGCGCGCTTGCGCGACGCATCGACCGAGCCGGGATTGATGAAATACAGCTTTTCCCGGTTGAGCAGGATCTTGTCCTCGAGCGGCAAATCGGTGATCACGCTGTCATGCACCTCGTACACCTTCTGCTCGTGGCTGTGGCCATAGAGGCACAGGCGCGCGCCGGGAAAATCGCTGCGCAGCCACTCCGCGTTCTGCGTGATCTGGGCCGGGGTCGTCATGTACTGCTGCACGTCGCGCACGCCGCCGTGCACCAGCACGACATCGCGGTCGAGGAGGTGGTGCTGCGGCAGGCTGGCCAGCCAGCCCGCCGCCTCGCGGCCGAGCGTGCGGCGAGTGCGCCGCAACGCGTATTCTGCGTTGTTCGAGCAGCGGCGGAAATCGAGCCGGCCCAGTCCGATCAGCTCGTGCGTGCCGGCGATGGTGACGGCGCAGCGCTTGCGCACCATCGCCACGCATTCGTCGGGGTCGGCGTTGTAGCCGACGATATCGCCCAGGCACACGATCTTCGACACGCCGCGCGCCTCCAGCGCGGCGAAGGCCGCGGTGAGCGCCTCGCGGTTACCGTGGATGTCGGCTATGACGCCATAGCGAGCCATTGATCCTGCGAGCCTAACCTTGCGGGGCTGCAAGCATGGGCCGCAGCCTTGAGCCGACCGGCTTAGTGTGGAAAGTTCAATGCCGAGCAGCGCATTCCGTATCTTCGCGTTCATGGAGGCTGTTTTCAGGGGACCCAGTCCAACGGCGGTGCGGCGCCCCGCCGGCACCGGCACGATCGTCGAGATGCTGGACGCCGCGGGCCTGCGAGCGCTGCAGCCCGAGTGGGAAGCGCTCGCCGCCGACGCGGCCGAGGCGAATCCGTTCTACGAGCACTGGACGCTGCTGCCCGCGCTGCAGGCCTTCGGCGAAGGCGACGGCTTCCGCTGCGCCGCAGTCTGGCAGGACGGCACGCTCGGCGCGCTCTTCCCCATGCAGCTGCAGCAGCGGTTTCATGGCATGCCGCTTCGCACGCTGCGCTCGTGGAGCCATCGCAACATGCTCCACTGCACGCCGCTCATCCGCGGCAAAGGCGGCAGCCAGAACGCGGTCAAGTGCGTCACGGCGCTGTTGCAAAGCGGGCTCGCCGCCGTCTACGACTTCGACTGGACCTGCACCGACGGCTACTTCTACGGCGCGCTGGTGGAGAGCGTCCTCGCCCAAGGCATGCCGTGGATGGTGACCGACGCGTACATGCGCCCCGCGCTGGTCCGCGGCCGGGATCCGCGCGAGCGCTTCAACTCGAACACGCGCAACAACCTGCGTCGCAACGAAACACGGCTGCGCACGCACGGCGAGCTCACCCCGGTTCGGCTGGCAGCCGGCGACGATCTGCAGAAATGGACCGACGAATTCATCCGTCTGGAGGCGAGCGGCTGGAAGGGCCGCGCCGGCACCGCCATCGGCTGCCGCGCGGATGACCAGCGCTTCTTCGCAGAGGTGTTGCCCGAGGCATTCCGCCGCGAGCGCCTGGTGATCACCGGCCTCGACCTGGCAGGCAAGCCGCTTGCGCGCCACCTCATGTTGAGCGGTGGGGAAGGCTGCTTCTCGATCAAGCTCGCGTACGACGAAGCCCACGAAAAAAGCTCCCCCGGCATGCTGGCGGAGGTCGACAACGTGCGCCAGTTCATGGAGAACCCGGGGCCGCGCTGGATCGATTCGAATACCGCGCGCGAGAGCCAGGGCTACGGCCGCGTGTGGAAGGATTGCCGCACCGTGCAGCGCATCGCGGTTGGCGCCAGCGGCATCGGGCGCCTCGCCGTGACCGCGCTGCCGTTCATGCGCCTTGCGAAGCATTTTGTACGCGGCCTGCGCGCTGAGCGGTCGGGTACTGGCGACGCGCGCCAACCGGCTTAAGGATTAACCCTCATGACAGTGCACGGTGACCCGTACGCTGTGCGCCGGAACCCGCCCCCATGATCATCGCGATTCACCAGCCGCACTTCCTGCCGTGGCTCGGCTACCTGCACCGCATGGCGCAGGTCGACGCCTTCGTCCTGCTCGACCATGTGCAGTTCGAGCGCCGCAATTACCAGAACCGCGCGGACATCCTGCTCGAAGACGAGGCGCTCTGGCTCACCGTGCCGGTGGTGAAGGT
>JBJMWH010000097.1:0-7163 GCA_045810245.1 Burkholderiales bacterium
AACGGCATCACGCTGAATACGAAAAACACGCAGGTCTACGTCGCCATCACGCGCGCGCAGCAGATCTGGCGGCTGCCGCTCATGGAAGGCGGCACGCCCTCCAAGACGGGAGTCGCGATCCAGCTTTCGGGCGGGCACGCCGGCCCCGACGGCATCGAGATGGACGCCGAGGACGGCCTCGTCGTGTGTCACCTCGGCGTCGGCGTGTGGCGCTTCGACTCGAATTGCCTGCCGACGCATCTCATCCACGCCGGCGACGCGCATCGCCTGATGACGAACATCGCGTTCAAGGACAAGACGCTCTACATCACCGATTCGGCGAACGGCGAGATCCTGAGCGCGGACCTGCCGGTCGCGGGAAAAAAGCTGTTTTCTTTTTCCTAGTCGATCCGGGCGCCGGAGCGCTTGACCACCTCGGCCCACTTCGCCGAGTCGCTGCGGATGAGCTCGGCGAATTCCTCCGGCGTGCCGCCGCCGCCCTCGCTGCCAAGCTGCTCGAAGCGCTGCTGCGTCCCGGGCGCGACGATGGCCGCGTTGATCGCCTTGTTGAGCTTGTCGAGGATCGGCCGGGGCAGGCCGGCCGGCGCGATGACGCCGCTCCACGCGTTGACCTCGTAGCCGGGCACGCCGGCCTCGACCAGCGTCGGCACCTCGGGCAGGCTGATCGAGCGCTTGAGCCCCGTCACCGCGAGCGCGCGCACCCGGCCCGCGCGCACATGCGGCCCGATCGAATTGGTGCTCTCGAACATGAGCTCGACATTGCCGGCGATGAGGTCCGCGATCGCCGGCGCGCCGCCCTTGTACGGAACGTGCACGATCTCGGTGCCGGTCATGTACTTGAACAGCTCGCCGCTCACGTGTCCCGGCGAACCGTTGCTCGAGGACGCGTTGGAGAGCTTGCCCGGGTTTTTCTTGGCATAGTCGATCAGTTCCTTCACCGAATGGAACGGCGTCTTCGGCGAAACCGCGAGCAGCATGTAGCCGGTGGTGACCAGGGCGACCGGCTGCAGGTCGCGCTCGATGTCGTACGGCAGCTTCGCGACCATGTGGCGGGTAATGGCGAGCGCGCCGACCGGACCCTGCCCGATCGTATAGCCGTCGGGCGGGCTCTTCGCGACCACGTCGATGCCGATGGTGAGGGCGCCGCCGGGCCGGTTGTCGACCACGACGTTCTGCCCCAATTGCTTGCTCAGCTCGGGCGCGAGCGTGCGCGCGACGTTGTCGGTTGCGCTGCCCGCCGCCTGGGGAACCACCAGCCGGATCGGCCTTTCGGGATAGCGTTCGGCAACCTGAGCCGCCGCGTCACCGGCCGCAGCGGCTGCCGCGGCCAGTAACGCGACGTAAAGCAGAAGCGGCTTCAATTCTACGGGGTGAGCTGGCCCCGCACTTCGCCGCCCTTGTTCTTGGCGGTATGGACGTTTACGTACAGGCCGCCTTCCTTGAACGCCTTCATCTGCGCATCGTTCAGCTTGGCGCCCGCGGGAACGGTATAGGTATCGCCGCTCTTGGTGAGGGGAACGATGACCGGCCCGTTCTGGCCCTTCGCGCCCTGGTGGATGTGCGCCATGGTGCCTTCGACGCCCTTGGTGGTGACGCTGCCGCTCACCGTGCCGTCGGAGTTCACGCGGATGGTGCCCTCACCCGATCCCCCGGTGCTGACGGGGGGAACCTCGTCGGCGCCGGTGAGCTTCACGCTGACCGCGCCGCTCCCGGGCAGCCAGCTCGGAGCATTGTCCTGGTAGGTGGCGCAGGACGCGAGCAGGGCCGCGGCTGCGACGAGCAAAATCTTTTTCATCGAAAAGTCTCCTGTGATCGTGGTTTGCAGTGGAACACCCCGTGCCGCGCCATATTCCGGGCGGCTACGATTTAGAATCGTGCCACACCATGGCCAAAATCTCCGCTTCTTCCGCGCTTGCCCGCTTCCGGATCCTCGACCTCTCCAGAGTGCGCGCGGGGCCCACCTGCGTCAAGCAGTTCGCCGATTTCGGGGCCGACGTGATCAAGATCGAGTCGCCCCCGGGGGTCGACCCGAACGAAGGGATGGGCGGGCCGCGGCAGGGACCGGATTTCCAGAACCTGCACCGCAACAAGCGGGCGATGACGCTGAACCTCAAGCTGCCCGAGGCCCGCGAGGTGTTCGCCCGGCTGGTCAAGACCGCCGACGTGGTGGTCGAAAATTTCCGTCCCGACGTGAAGTACCGGCTGGGGATCGACCACGCATCGCTCGAGAAGCTAAACCCGCGCATCATCCTTGCTAGCATCTCGGGGTTCGGCCAGGACGGGCCTTACCGCGACCGGCCGGGATTCGACCAGATTGCGCAGGGGATGAGCGGCCTGATGTCGGTCACCGGCGCCCCGGGCAAAGGACCGATGCGCACCGGGGCGGCGATCGCCGACATCGCCGCGGGCCTGTACGCGGCGCTCGGGATCATGACGGCATTGCTCGAGCGCGAGACCTCGGGAAAGGGCCAGTGGGTGCAAAGCTCGCTCCTGCAGTCGGGCATCGCCCTGCTCGACTTCCAGGCGGCGCGCTATCTCATGAAGGGCGAAGTGCCGCCGCAGGTCGGCAACGACCATCCGACCAGCATGCCGACCTCGGCCTACACCACCGCCGACGGCCACATCAACGTGGCCGCCTCGGGCGAAGGCATGTGGGCGCGCCTGTGCGAGGCGATCGGGCGCAGGGACCTGCTGGACGCGCCCGATTTCAAGGGGCAGGAGAACCGGGCGAAGAACCGCGCCCGGCTCAATGCGGCGTTGAATGAAGCCCTTTCCAAAGGCAAGAGTGCGCAGTGGGTGGAGAAGCTGAACGCCGCGGGCGTGCCCTGCGGGCCGATCTACGCCGTGGACCAGGTGTTCGCCGATCCCCAGGTGCAGCACCTCCAGGCCGCGGCCGAGGTCGAGCACCCGAAGCTCGGCCGGTTCAAGGTCGTGAACCAGGCGGTGAAACTCTCGCGCACCGAGTCCGGCATGGCAGCCGCCACGCCGGAGATCGGCCAGCACACCGACGAAATCCTGCGCGAGATCGGCTACTCGGAGAGCGACATTCGCGGCATGCGCGAGCGGAGGGTGATTTGAGCGTCGAGACGAAAACCGAAGCCAGGATCGACGCGCGCAAGGACGGCGCCATCGGCTGGCTCGTGTTCAATAATCCGGCGCGCCGCAACGCGGTGTCTCTGGGCATGTGGGAAGCGATCCCGCGGGTGCTCGAGGATTTCGACGCCGATCCCGAGATTCGCGTGGTCGTGCTGGCAGGCGCGGGCGACCGGGCGTTTGTCTCCGGCGCCGACATTTCGCAGTTCGAGAGCCAGCGCTCCTCCGCGGAATCGGTGCAGCGCTACGAGCAGATCGGCGACGCCGCGCAGTCGAAGCTGCAAGGCTTCGACAAGCCGACCATCGCCATGATCCGCGGTTATTGCATCGGCGGCGGCCTTGGCATCGCCGCAGCCTGCGATCTGCGCCTCGCGGCCGAAGACGCGCGCTTCTCGATTCCGGCGGCGAAGCTCGGGCTGGGCTACCGCGCCGGGGCGATGAAGAAGCTGGTCGACATCGTCGGCGCGGCGTACGCCAAGGAGATCATGATCACCGCGCGCCAGTTCGGCGCCGCCGAGGCGAAGGAGATGGGCCTGGTGCACCGCGTGGTGCCGGTCGCCGGGCTCGAGAAACTGACCCGCGAGTACTGCGAGGCCATCGCGGCGAACGCCCCGCTCACGATGCGCGCCGCCAAGCGCATCATCGGCGAAGTGGTGCGGACCGACTACGACGCGGCGATGTGCAACGCGCTGATCAAGGAATGCTTCGACAGCGCCGATTACACGGAAGGGCGCAAAGCGTTCATGGAGAAGCGCAAGCCCGTGTTCAAAGGCAGGTAGGAGCCGGATATAACGAGGAGGCGTATTGGCAATGACGAGACTCACCAGAGTGCTCGCGGCGGCTTTGACCATGCCGTTCGCGTACGGCGCGCTCGCGCAGGGCGCGTATCCCAGCAAGCCGGTCACTGTGGTCGTGGGCTTCGAGCCCGGCGGCGGCACCGACACCACGGCGCGCATCCTGCAAAAGCCGCTCGCCGTGCAGCTCGGCCAGCAGGTGGTGGTGGAGAACCGCGCCGGGGCCGGCGGCAACATCGCGGTCGATTACGCGGCGAAATCCGCGCCCGACGGCTACACGCTCGTCCTCGCCAACGTCGGCGCGCTCGCGGTGAACCCCCACATTCTCAAGACGCCCTACGACCCGCTGAAAGACCTGACGCCGATCGGCATGGCGGTGGTGTTCGCCAACGTGCTGGTGGTGCAGCCCACGCTGGCGGTGAAATCGCTCGCCGACTATGTGAAAGTGGCGCGCGAGAAGAAAGGGCTGACCTACGCGAGCTCCGGCATCGGCGGCGCGGGCCATCTCGCCGGCGAGCTCCTCAGCCGGGTGGCCATGGCGCCGCTCGTGCACGTGCCCTACAAGGGCGGCGGGCCAGCGATGCAGGGCTTCCTCGGCGGTCAGGTGGATTCGTTCTTCGCCACGCCGATCTCCTCGATCTCGCAGATCCGCTCCGGCAAGGCGCGCGCGATTGCGACCACCGGCCTCAAGCGCCCGGCCCTGATGCCCGACGTACCCACGGTCGCCGAATCCGGCTACCCGGGCTACGAGGCACTCAACTGGTACGGCTACCTCGGTCCGGCGAACATGCCGAAGGACGTCGTCGAGCGGCTGAACCGCGAGCTCGTCAAGGCGCTCGCCAACCCCGAAGCCGTCGCGCAGCTCGCCAAGACCGGCGTCGAGCCCCACCCGATGTCCCCGGCCGAGTTCGCGAAGTACATCGAGCGCGAATACCAGACCTGGGGCAAGCTCGTGAAGGAAGCGGGCATCAAGGCGGAATGATGAGAGCCTACTTTCTCCAGAGCGCCGGCGAGCGGATGAATCTCGAGCTGCGCGAGGTGCCGACCCCTCAACCCGCGGCGCACCAGCATCTCGTGAAGATCCATGCCTCGAGCCTGAACCGCGGCGAGCTCATCGCCGGCCACGGCCTGATCGCCGCCGGCGCCGCCAAGCCCGCGGGCCAGGAGGCCGCGGGCGAGGTGGTCGGCTCGGGCGAGCGTGTCATGGGCCGCTGCCCCGGCGGGTTTGCCGAGTTCGGGCTCATGGACAAGAGCGACGCCATCCCGGTGCCGGCGAATCTGTCGTGGGAGGAGGCCGGCGCAATCCCGCTCACCTTCATGGTCGTGCACGACATGCTCCTCGGGCAGGGCGGCCTCAAGTCCGGCGAGTGGCTGCTCGTGACCGGTGTGTCGGCAGGGGTCGGCGTGGCTGCGCTCCTGGCGGCGAAAGCCATCGGCGCGAAAGTGATCGGTACTTCGGGCTCGGCCGAAAAGCTCCAAAAGCTGAAAACGCTCGGGCTGGACTTTGCGGTTCAAACGCGAAAGCCCGACTTCTACGACGCGGTCATGAAGGCGACCGGCGGCAAAGGCGTCGATCTCGTGGTCAACAACGTCGGGGGCTCGGTGTTCGCCGAGTGCGTCCGCACGCTCGCCTTTCAGGGGCGCCTCGCCACCGTCGGCTATCTCGACCGGGTCATGAAGGCCGAGCTCGACATCGACGCGCTGCACGCCAAGCGCTTGAAGCTCTTCGGCGTGTCGAACAAGCACCGCAACGCCGAGAGCCGGGCGGTCACGGTACGCGGCTTCACCGCGGATTTCCTGCCCTACTTCGCATCCGGACGGCTGAAGCCGCTCGTCGACCGCGTCTACCGCTTCGACGAGCTGCCGCAGGCCAAGGCGTTCGTCGAGTCCGACGCGCACCTCGGCAAGGTGGTCATCCGGATGTGAGGGCCGGCATCCGCTAGACCGCCGAGCCAAACCGGCGGGTGCTCTAGACTTTGCGCAGGGAGGATGACCATGAGCATGCTTCGATTCGTTTTGCTGGCGGCGTTCTCGCTGTCGGTCCACGCGCAGCCGTATCCGTCCAAGCCGGTGAAGATCGTCGTGGCGACCGGAGCGGGAACGGTCGACGACCTGCCCGCGCGCATCGTGGCGGAAAAGTTGAGCGGGATCCTCGGCCAGCAGTTTTTCGTGGAGAACCGGCCGGGTGCCGGCGGCAGCATCGGGCAGACCTTTGTGATGAAGTCGCCGCCTGACGGGTACACGCTGCTGCTCGCCGGCGGATCCATGGCGGGCGCACGCTATGCGAACGCGAACGTAACGTACGACCTGCTGAAGGACTTCACGCCAATTTCCTTGCTGCTGACCTCGGAGTTTGCGCTGGTCGTGAACCCGGCCTTACCGGTGCGCGATGTGAAGGAGCTGATCGCCTACGCGAAGGCCAATCCCGGCAAAGTCACATACGGGACGATCGGCGCGGGCCAGATGCCGTACTGGAACGTGATGCTGTTCAACTCTCTGACCGGCGTCCGTGTCGTCGAAGTGCCCTATAAGGCAACGCCGGAAGTCCTCACGGACATCATCGCCGGCCGCGTGGACTATTACATCACCGGGCTCGCCTCGAGCCTCCCGCTCAAGGACAAGCTGCGCATTCTGGCGGTGACGACCGCGAATCGGTCGCAAACGATGCCCGAGGTGCCGACGATGGCCGAAGCGGCGCTGCCGGGCTACGACATGCCGTCGTGGGCGAGCATCATGGGTCCGGCCGGCATGCAGCGCGATCCCGTCGCGATCCTCAACAAGGCGATCGGCCAGGCGCTGGCGATGCCGGACGTGCGCGACCGGTTCCAGAAAGCGGCCATCACGCCGGCGCCGAGCACGCCCGAGGAGCTGCGCAAACGCTACGAGCACTGGATGGCGATCTTCGGCAAGATCGCCAACGACGTGGGGCTAAAGCCACAGTAGGAAGCGGTGACGGGAAAGTCCCCGCCGGGATGATCGGTGGTCGTGGCGCATCGCGCGTAACCACCTGAAGGAATGCAGGACCGAACACAACGAATTCCCGCAAAAGTCCCGCAAGTGCTTCTCGCAGTTGCAGGGTAGATACAGCAGCCCCGGCAACGCTTTCGCCGCAAAGCGCTCTATTCCGCTTTAATCCCAACTGCTTTGATAAGTGGCCACCACTTTTCGATCTCAGCCTTATGATGCGCGCCAAGCGCCTCCGGCGTCTGCTGATCGCGCGGTGGAATTTCCTGACCCAAGTCGGCGAGACGCTTGCGGACGGTCGCATCCGCCAAC
>JBJMWH010000098.1:0-3337 GCA_045810245.1 Burkholderiales bacterium
AGCAACGCCTCGGCACGGCGATCATGCTGATCACGCACGACCTGGGTGTGGTGGCGCAGACCGCGCACCGCGTCATCGTGATGTACGCCGGCCGCAAGGTCGAGGAGGCCGAGGTCGGCGAGCTGTTCGCCCATCCGCTGCATCCCTACACCTCGGGCCTGCTGGCATCGATTCCGCGTCTCGACCTGATGCGCGGCGAGGTCGATCGCAAGACCGGCCGCCTGCAGGAGATTCCCGGCATCGTGCCGCCGCTGTTCGACCTGCCCGAAGGCTGTGCCTTCGCACCACGCTGCAACAAGGCCGACGATCACTGCCGGCGCGAGCGGCCGGCCTATGAACAGAAGCGGACAGGCCACTGGGCGGCCTGCTGGCACAGCAATGGCTAATTCCAACGTGCCCGTCCTGGCGGTCAGGGACCTCAAGAAGCATTTCCCGGTGAAGAAGGGCCTGCTGCGCCGTACCGTCGGCCAGGTCTATGCCGTCGACGGCATCAGCTTCTCGATCGGCGTCGGCGAGACCCTGGGCCTGGTGGGCGAGAGCGGCTGCGGCAAGACTACAGCCGGCCGCGCCGTCCTGCGCCTCACCGAGCCCACGTCCGGCACCATCGAGGTGAACGGGACCGACATCACCCGTCTGCCCAAGAGCGAGCTCAGGCCTTACCGGCGGGAGATGCAGATCATCTTCCAGGACCCGTTCTCCTCGCTCAATCCGCGCATGCGCGCGGGCGACATCGTGGGCGAGCCTCTGAAGGTGCACGGTACAGTGCCGGCCCGAGAGCGGCGCGAGCGGGTCGCGGCGCTCTTCGCGCGGGTGGGCCTCTCCGGAGCGCAGATGGACAACTATCCGCACCAGTTCTCGGGCGGGCAGCGCCAGCGCATCGGCGTGGCGCGCGCGCTCGCGCTCAACCCGAAGCTCATCGTCGGCGACGAGCCCGTGTCGGCGCTCGACGTCTCGATCCAGGCGCAGGTCATCAACCTGCTGACCGACCTGCAGCGCGAGCTCGGGCTTTCCTACCTCTTCATCTCGCACAACCTCGCGGTGGTCGAGCACATCAGCCACCGCATCGCCGTGATGTATCTCGGCCGCATCGTCGAGCACACCGACCGGGAGACGCTTTTCCGCAAGCCCCTGCACCCCTACACCGAGGCGCTGCTCGCCGCGGTGCCGGTGCCGGATCCCGCGGCGCGGCGCACGAAGCGCGTGCTCCAGGGCGACGTGCCGAGCCCGCTCCATCCGCCCGCCGGCTGCCATTTCCACACCCGCTGCCCCTACGCCGAGGCGCGCTGCAGGAACGAGACCCCGCCGCTGCGCGAAATCGAACCCGGGCATCACGTGGCCTGCCACCTGCGCTAACGTACGCGCATGGCGAGCCCGGTCACCGAGGCGGCGCAGCGCATCTTCGCCGACCTCGCCGATCCGCAGGCGGTAAACCGCGATGCGGCCGGCGCTTGGAAGGCGCCGCTCTGGCGCGCGCTCGAGGAAGCGGGCCTGACCCTCGCCTGGGTGCCCGAGGCGCTGGGCGGCGCGGGCGCGGCGCTCGGCGAGGGCTTCGAAGTACTCGCCGCGGCGGGCCGGTATGCGCTCGCCGCGCCGCTCGCCGAAACGCTCCTCGCCGGCTGGCTGCTCGCCCGCGGCGGGCTCGCCTGCCCTTCGGGCATGATGAGCCTCGCCCCGGCGCAGCCGGGCGACTCAATCGTCCTCGATGGCGATGGCACGCTGCGCGGCCGCGCCCGGGCCGTGCCGTTCGCCCCCGAGGCCGCGCACTTCGCCGTGCTCGCGCAGGGCGCGAGCGGCGCCCACGTCGCGCTGGTCGAAGCGCGCGGCTGCAAGGTGGATGCCGGGAAAAACCTGGCTGGCGATTCACACGGCAACGTGGTTCTTGATGACACAAAAGTTCTCGCGCATGCGCCAGTGGATGTAGACGCGACCGGACTTCTGCTCATGGGATGCACGGCGCGCGCGGTGCAGAGCGCGGGGGCGCTCGCGGCGCTGCTCGAGCTCGCATTGCGCTACGCGGGCGAGCGCGTCGCGTTCGAGCGGCCGATCGGCCGCTTCCAGGCCGTCCAGCACAACCTTGCGCGCCTCGCCGGCGAAGCTTCGGCGGCGCTGGCCGCCTCGGCCTCTGCCGCGGACGCGGTCGAGCGCGCCGAGCGCTTGGTCGGGCACGCCGGACATTTCGATGAAGGTACGTTCCTGGAGGCCGCCGCAGCCAAGATCCGCTGCGCCGAGGCGGCGCACGAAGGCGCGGCGATCGCGCACCAGGTGTTCGGCGCGATCGGCTATTCGCAGGAGCACATCCTGCACCGCTTCACGCTGCGCCTGCTCGCCTGGCGCGAGGACTTCGGCAACGAGAGCCTGTGGGCGGCCGAGCTCGGCAGGCGCGTCGCGCAGCACGGCGCCGACGAGCTCTGGCCGCTCATCGCCGCGCGATGAACGCAGCGCTGCACTTCGATCCCATCCGCTTGCCGCCGGAATGCGCGCGCCTGCGGCGGGAGGTCCGCGAGTTCCTCGCCGCCGAGCGCGCCGCCGGCACCTTCGAGCCCGGGAGCCGCGGGCGGCGCGAGGTCTTCAACCGCGAGTTCAGCCGCAAGGTCGGCGCGAAAGGCTGGATCGGGATGACCTGGCCGCAGAAATACGGCGGGCGTGCCCGCAGCCATCTCGAGCGCTACGTCGTCACCGAGGAATTCCTCGCCGCCAATGCCCCGGTGCGGCTGCACTTCGTCGCCGACCGCCAGAGCGGCCCGGTGCTCCTGAGGTACGCGCCCGAGCACATCAAGGCCGACCTCCTGCCGCGCATCTGCCGCGGCGAGCTCTGCTTCTGCATCGGGATGAGCGAGCCCGGCTCGGGCTCGGATCTCTTCGCGGCGAAAACTCGTGCGGTTGCAACGCGCGGCGGCTTCGTCGTCAACGGCACCAAGATCTGGACCAGCAACGCGCACCACGCCGACTACATGCTGGGGCTCTTCCGCACTTCGCCGCCGGCCGCCGACAACCGCCGCCACGGGCTCTCGCAGTTCCTCGTCGACATGAAGGGCCCGGGGATCCGCGTCAACCCGATCCGCCAGATAAGCGGCGAGCAGGACTTCAACGAGGTGGTGTTCACCGACGCCTTCATGCCCGACGATCATGTGCTCGGCGAGATCGACGGCGCCTGGAAGCAGGCGACGAGCGAGCTCGCCTACGAGCGCAGCGGACCCGAGCGCTTCCTGGAGACGTTCGACGTGCTGGTCGCGCTGGTGCGCCTGCTCGGGCCGCAGCCGGACCTGCGCGCCGCCGAAGGCCTCGGCCGGCTGGTGGCGCAGCTCCATGCCCTGCGGCGGATGTCCGTCTCGGTGAG
>JBJMWH010000099.1:0-8372 GCA_045810245.1 Burkholderiales bacterium
GACAAGTTACGCCTGCAATAGTCGTCGCGCGCGCCGCATAAAATGCGGCAACCCGATGTCCGTCATCCTCTCCGTCTCGGACCTCTCCAAGACCTACGCCTCCGGCTTCCAGGCGCTCAAGCACGTCCACCTCGACATCCGCCGCGGCGAGATCTTCGCGCTGCTCGGCCCGAACGGCGCCGGCAAGACCACGCTCATCAACATCGTGTGCGGCATCGTGAGGCCCAGCTCCGGTCGCGTCACCGTGGCCGGCCACGACATCGTGTCGGACTACCGCGCGGCACGCGAACTGATCGGCCTGGTGCCGCAGGAGCTGCCCGGAAACCCTTTCGAGACGGTGCGCGCGGCGGTGAGTTTCAGCCGCGGCCTGTTCGGCAAGCCGGGCGATCCCGCGCTCGTCGAACGTGTGCTGCGCGAGCTCGCGCTCTGGGACAAGCGCGACAACCGCATCATGACGCTCTCGGGCGGCATGAAGCGGCGCCTGCTCATCGCCAAGGCGCTCGCGCACGAGCCGCAGATCCTGTTCCTGGACGAGCCGACCGCGGGCGTCGACGTGGAGCTGCGGCAGGGGATGTGGCAGGCGGTGCGCACGCTGCGCGACTCGGGCGTGACCGTCATCCTCACCACGCACTACATCGAGGAGGCCGAGCTGATGGCCGACCGCATCGGCATCATCAACAAGGGCGAGATCGTCCTGGTGGAGGACAAGGCCGAGCTCATGCGCAAGCTCGGCAAGAAGCAGTTGACCCTTCAATTGCACCGCAAGCTGGACACGGTGCCGCCGGGGCTCGCGCAGCACCGGCTTGCGTTGGCGGACGGCGGAAAGGAGCTCGTCTATACGTACGACACGCAGGCCGAGCACAGCGAGATCCCGGCGCTGTTGAAGGATCTCAACGCCGCGGGGCTCGAGCTCAAGGACCTCAACACCACCCAGACCTCGCTCGAGGACATCTTCGTCGACCTGGTGAGGAGCGGCCGGTGAACCTGCGCGGAGTATGGGCGATCTACGCCTTCGAGATGCACCGCACCCGGCGCACGCTGATGCAAAGCATCGCCGCGCCGGTGATCTCGACCGCGCTCTATTTCGTGGTGTTCGGCGCCGCGATCGGCACCCGCATCGCCCAGATCGACGGCGTGAGCTACGGCGCGTTCATCGTGCCCGGACTGGTGATGCTGACGCTGCTCACGCAGAGCATCTCGAACGCCTCGTTCGGCATCTACTTCCCGCGCTTCACCGGCACGATCTACGAGTACCTTTCCGCCCCGGTGTCGTCGTTCGAGATCGCGCTCGGCTTCGTCGGCGCGGCGGCGACCAAGTCGGTGATCCTCGGCCTCACCATCCTCGCCACTGCCTGGTTCTTCGTGCCGCTGCGCATCGCGCATCCGCTCTGGATGCTCGGCTTCCTCTTCCTCACCGCGCTCACCTTCAGCCTGTTCGGCTTCATCATCGGGCTGTGGGCCGACGGCTTCGAGCAGCTGCAGTTCATCCCGCTCCTCATCATCACGCCCCTCGCCTTCCTCGGCGGCACCTTCTACTCGGTGAGCGTGCTGCCCCCCGCGTGGCAGACCGTGACGCTCTTCAACCCGATCGTGTACCTGGTGAGCGGCTTCCGTTGGAGCTTCTACGAGATCGCCGACGTGCACGTCGGCGTGAGCCTCGCGATGACGGCGCTGTTCCTCGCCGCGTGCCTGGCGGTCGTGTGGTGGATCTTCAGGACCGGATACCGCCTGAAAGCGTGATTCAGGGCGTATGGCCGACCGTATCGGCGGCATGCGCGCCGCGCCGGCCAAGCGGCTTTTCCGAACCGTCGGTGGTGTCCTTGCGCGTCTGGCGCTCCATCTCGGCGTTGATCTCGGCGCCGATCAGGAAGATGTAGGCGGTCAGCAAGAACCAGGTCATGAGAATGACCACCGCGCCCATCGAGCCGTAGGTCTTGTTGTAGTCGCCAAACCGCGTGACGTACAGCGAGAAGAGCGCCGAGCTCGCGATCCACAGAAGCGTCGCGATCACTGCGCCCCAGCTCACCCAGCGCCATTGCGGCCTGCGCCGGTCCGGGCCGTGGCGGTACACGATCGCGAGGCCCGCCAGCATCACGGCCGCGAGGAGCGGCCAGCGTCCGTACGCCACGATGTTCTCGACGTCCCGGTCGACGCCCAGGTATTGCAGGGCAACCGGCACCGCCACAATCGTGGCGATGGCGACGATTCCACCCAGTACGGCGCCGAGCGTGAGGAGCAGGGAGGTTCCATAGAACTTCACCGTGCCGCGGGTTTCCTTCTCGCCATAGGCCACGTCGAGCGCCGTCATGAGGGTGCGCATGCCGGCCGAAGCGCTCCACAGCGCGAAGAGCACCGCCACGATGGAGCCGACGCCGAGCGAGGTGCGCTCCATCGTGGTCACTTCACCCAGCTGCTGACCGATGAGGTTGGCGGCTTCGCCCGGCAGCACGGCGGTCAGCGCCGAGAGGTGCTGGCTCACCTGCTGGGGGTCGAACGCCAGCCCGTAGAGGCCGACCAGCGCGATGAGCCCCGGAAAGATCGCGAGAAGCGCATAGAACGCGACCCCGGCCGAGATGATCGACAGGTTGTCCGCCGAGATCCTGTCCTTGACCCGCCACACGATATCCCGCCACCCCGGTGCCGGAATCTCCCGCGGCGCGCGCGCCTCGCGCCCGCGGGAGGCGCTCCATTCCCGGTCAGGATGTCCGGCGTGTGCCATCGCCACCCCTCGGCGTAAGGTCGGCGCCAACCTTGGGCGGACCCTTCTGCGTTGGCGCCTCGCCATATTTGGGAGGATGGGCCTGTACGTTCGGCTTGCCGGCGGGACGGGAATCGTCGGCCTTTGGCGAGGTCGACGTGGCTTCCTGCGCCGCCTGCTTGACTTGTTGCTTGAGGCGCTCGCTCGCATCGCCCATCAGCTCGTCTTCCTGGCGCGTGCGCGGTGCCATAGCGGCGAGCACTGCGCCGATGGCAACGCCAACCGCGGCCAGCGCAAGCGGCTGCTCCCGCATCATGTAGTCCAGGCCACTCTTCGCACGGTCGACCTGGTCGCGCGCGCTGGAACCGAGCGCGCCGATTCTTTCCTTCGCCGACTGTGTCGCCGCCGTCGCACGATCGCGCATCCCCTGGGCGCTTTCGGCGAACTGGTCTCTGAGCTGGCCAGCGCGCTCGCCGTATGAGGATGACGTGGACTCATAGTCGGGCTGCTTCTTACCAGCGGCCATCAGCCAGGCAATGCCGATACCGACCAGGGAGACCGGAAGCGGGTTGTATTTCACCTGTCCGGCGAGGTTCTGCACGAATTCGTTCGCGCCGCTCTGGCGCAGGTAGTCGATTCCCTGGTCGACCAGCTGCCCGGGTGTCAGGCGGCGCTCGATCGCGCTGAGGGTGTAGTCCATCTCGTTTCGTGTGCGGTCGATCTCGGCGAGGATGTCCTGCGGCCGACGCCCGCTTTCCTGCTCTCCGCCGTTGTGCTTCATGAGACATGCTCCTTCACGAGTTCGGTGTCGCGCCGCAGCGATTCCACGGTGCGCGAGGGTTGGAGATTGGATGCGGAGAGCTCGTGCTTGCCCATGGCGAGCGCGATGAAGCCGAGCACGATCACGGCCAGGCCGACGATGAGCGGCGCAAGCCACATGGCATGCTCCTCGGGCAGGAACATCGCGAGGCCGTTCGATGCCGCGAAGAGCAGCACGATGAAGCCCGCGAAGATGATGGCGCCGCCGATCGCGATGGCCGCGATGCCCTTGCCGAGCGCTGAAACTTTTTCCGACATCTCGGCCTTGGCGAGCTGGGCCTCCTGATGCACGAGCGTCGAGGTCTCGCGGAACAGGTCTGAGAACAGCGCGATCAGGCTGCGGTTGTCGCCGAGCGGCTGCCGCTCGCGCCGCGCATCGCGCGACCTCTCGTAGCTGGGATCTACCCTAGGTGCTGTCGCTTCCATTGCGTGTTCCTCCGCGGCTCAGTAGGGAAGGTTGGTCGGAAGGTTGGTCGGATCGGCCCGGCGCGGGGCGCTTGCCTTCAAAAAGCGCGCTGCAAGAAATCCTGCAGCCACGGCCGCGCCGAAGAATGCGACCGGCTGGCTGCGCGCGAACGACTCGACGTCGCCGACCAGGCGGCTCAAGTCCTTCTCCCGCAGCGAGCCGGAAAAGCGCTCGAGGCCTTCGGCCGCGCTTTCCGCAAAGCGCGCGACTTGGGGCGGCTGCCCGCCGTCGTGCATCTCGCGAGCGGCCTTGCGCAGCGCGCTGGCAAACTGGGACAGCCCGCCGGCTGCGGCGCGCTGCTGCTCGCCGGCGACGGCACGCGCGCTCTCTTTCGTCTGGTTCAACATTTCCTGCGCCTGGTTTTGCAGTGAGCCGGTCTCGGCCGGGGATGCCATGGGTCTCGCTCCTTTCACGTGGAGACCGGCGCTATGCAACTAATGCGCCGGGCGCGAAACACTCGGGATACGTCAAGAACGGACACACGTGAACAGGCAGCACGTGGAAAAAAATTCTGCCTGGACTCCCGTCAATGCATCGGCGAGGCGGGCCGCTGCGCCGAGATCGCGCGCGACAGCGCGCCCACGATGTCCTCGGCGGCGCACGGTTTCGCCAGAATCTCGAGGTCCGGTCCCACGGCGTGGCGCACTTCCCTGGAGTAGCCGGTGATGAGAACCACCGGCAGATCGGGCCGGCGCTTGCGCAGCCGCGCAGCGAGCGCGACGCCATCGCCGCCCGGCATGACGATGTCGGAAAGCACCACGTCGAAGCCGCTGTCGGCCGCGAGTGCGAGCCGCTCGGCTTCCACCGCCGAGCTGACGGGCGTCACGATACAGCCCGACTTCTCGAGCGATGCGGCGATGCTGGACGAAAGCTCCGGGCTGTCCTCGACCAGCAGCACGCGCGCCGAGAGCTTCGACACCGGCACGGCCTCGGTCCGCGAAGGCTGCGCGGACTTGGCGGTCGCGGGAATGAGCATTGACACCGTGGTGCCGACGCGCAGCTTGCTTGCCACCTCGACGTCGCCGCCGGCGTGCGCGCAGAACCCGTACACCTGGGCGAGGCCCAGCCCCGTGCCCACGCCGGGCGGCTTGGTGGTGAAGAACGGCTCGAACGCGCGGTTCATGATGTCGGCGCTCATGCCGTGGCCGGTGTCGGCGACCGAGATCACCGCGTAGCCGAGCAGGCTCCCTTCGGAGCCTTCGCCGGGACGGCCCGGCCGCGCCTGGACGCGGATGCGGCCCTTGTGCCCCATCGCGTCGCGCGCATTCGCCACGAGATTGATGAGCGCCATCTCGAGCTCGGCGACGTCGACTTCGATCGGCGGCGTCTCGGCATCGACCTGCAGGGTGATCTCGACGGCTTTTCCGGCCGTCGTGCGCAAAAGATCCAACATGCCGTCGAGCGCTGCCTGTGGACGGATGACCTCCGGCTGGTGCGCCCGCTTGCGCGAGAAGCCGAGCAGCCGCCGCGTCAGCTTGCCGCCGCCGTCGACCGCGCGCAGGATCGAGCCGAGCTCCGGACGCGCCGCCGCCTGGGGTACCGCGCGCCCGAGCAGCTCCGCGTTGGCGCTCACCACCATGAGCAGGTTGTTGAAGTCGTGCGCGAGGCCGCCCGCGAGCTGGCCCAGCGCGTCGAGCTTCTGGGCCTGCCGCAACGCCTCTTCAGCGTGCTCGCGTTGCTGCGCTTCGTCGCGCAGGCGGCGCCGCGCCTCGATCTCCCGGCGCGTGCGACGCAGCGCTAGCCAGGACGCCCCCACCAGCGCAAGCGTGACGGGGAACAGGATGGCGCCGAGCACGAGCATCTGGTGCTTCCACTCGGCGAGCGCGCTCGGCATGTCCTGCGTCACCGCGACATATAAAGGCTCGTCGGCCACCTTGCGGAAAGCGGCATAGCGCTGGACGGCCGAGGCAAGCACCCCGCTTTCAAGGAGGGTGCCGCGGGCTTCGCCGGACTTGATGCGCTTCACGAGGGGGCCGTGCGCGAGCAGCGTGTCGGATAGGGGCACGGGCGGCCAGCTGCTCAGGAGCACGCCCTCCCCATTGAGGAGCGCCGCCGTCAGACGGCTGTCGCCCTCCGTGAGGCGGCGATAGAACTCGTCGAAGTAAGACCGGTTGAGCGTGAGCTCGACGACCCCGCCGGCCGCGCCGGAGGCGAGGCTGCGCTGCTTCGAGACCTTGAGCATCACCTCGTCGTTCGCGCGGTCGGCGAGGAGCTTCCAGTCGGGTCCGGCGAGCGTGCGCGAAGCCGGCGGGAAAAACGTCGACATCAGAACGTCTCCCTGCGCGTTCTTCACCGTGATGGAACCGATGTGCGGCAGGCGCAGCAGGATGGCGGTCGCCACTTCGTGCAGCTGCACCTCGCGCTTGCGCAAGGCCTCGTCGTCGTCGTCCTTCAGGAGCTGCAGCATCTGCTGCATCACGACGTCGTTGCGCTCGAGGATGCGCGCCGCCTGATCCTCCGCGGCGCGCGTCAGCTCGTTGAGGCGGGTGCTCGTGGCTCGCACGGCGTCGAGGTAGCCGAGCCGCGCCGCGCCGGCGAAGAAGGCGAGGGGCAGCAGCGCTGCGAGCACGACTGCGAGCCGCAGCCACACGAGCGAGCGCTCGCCGCGGTCCGCATCGACGCGCGTCCTGCCGAGCCACTTCATGGCCAAGCCCCGCTCCCTGTGTTTGTTTGTAAAAAGTCTAGCGTGCTTGTCGGGGTTTCAGGGCGGTCATGCGTCCGCTTGTGCCCTTCCCGCAACGTCGCCGTTTTGCGACACGGCGTCGCCAGACGAACGACTCAGACGACCGACTTTTAGTGCGCCAACTTCTCGGCGGAGTCGCGCGCCGCTCGAGCGCCGTCGGCGTCGCCGCGCGCTTCGCGCGCCTGGGCGATCAGGCGCCAGTTCTCGGCGCGCAGCGCGCTATCGCTTCCCGCAAAGGAGTTCGAACGGGCGGCAACGTTCTCGGCCTGCACGAGCTGGCCCTGCTGCAACCGGACCCGGGCGAGCTCCTGCCATAAGCGCGGATTACGCGGCTCGATGCGCAGCGCTCGCTCGATCGACGCCGCGGCGGTCGAGAGCTTCCCGGCGGCGGCGTCGGCGCGCGCGGATTCCATCAGCCCTGCCACGGCGACATTTTCGGAGCGCGCGATCGGCGGCGGAGGGGGCTCGGCGGTTGGGGCAGGGGGCACCGGCTCGGGCGGGCCTTCAGGCGCAGTCGCACATGCCGCGAGGAAGATCAGGAGAAAGGCGAAGCCTCTCATCGGCTGAAGAGGCGCTCGAACCAGTTCTTCGCTTTTTCGATGGTGTGTCCAACCGCTTCGACCGCGCCGTCGACCGGGCTCGCGCAAGGCGCCATGTCGCGCGGCGCCGAGCCCTGTACGAACGGCAGCTCCTGGGCCCCGGGACAGCTCACCCCGCGCAGTCCGCTCTGCGGGTCAATCCATACGGTCTCGATGCGCTCGGGCTTCTCGAGCGCGAGCGGCTCGGGGGCGAGCGCCGCCATCATGTCGCCCCAGACCGGAAGCGCCGCCGTGGAGCCCGCAAGCCGCGCGGCCCGGTTGTCGTCGTAGCCCACCCACACCACCCCGAGGCGGTCGCCGGTGAAGCCGGCGAACCAGGCATCGCGCTGCTCGTCGGTCGTGCCGGTCTTACCGGCCACGCCGATCTCGGGCGGCAGGAAGGCCTTCAGCCCCTGGGCGGTGCCTTCGCGCACCACGCCCTGCAGCGCCGCGGCGAGCAGGTACATCGGCTCGGCCGGGAACGCCTGCTCCACGGCGAGCGCGTAGCGCTGCAGCGGCTTGCCCTCCTGCGTGGTGACCTCCCGGATCGCGCGCAGCGGCGAGCGGAAACCGCCGCTCGCGATGGTCTGGTACATCTGCGCCACCTCGAGCGGCGAGAGCTCGACCGCGCCGAGCAGCGCCGAGGCGAACGGCTTCAGCTCCCGCTCGACGCCGAGCTTCCTGACGTTGCCGAGCACCCGCTCGACGCCGAGCTCGGTGCCCAAGCGCGCCGCCGCGGCGTTGTACGAGTTTGCGAGCGCGGTGCGCAGCGGCACCATGCCGTGGAACTTCTTGTCGTAGTTCTCCGGCTCCCAATCGGGCGCGCCCCGACTCTTCCAGACGAAGGGGCCATCGTCCACCGGCGTGACCAGGGTGTAGCGCGCCGGCTCGATCAGCGCAGTGAGGTAGATCGCCGGCTTGAGCAGCGACCCGACCGGGCGCGCCGCGTCCACCGCGCGGTTGTAGCCGCGATAACGCGCGTCGCGTCCGCCGACCAGGGCCTGGATCTCGCCGCTCTGCGGATCGGTGATCACCACCGCGCCTTCGAGGCCGGGCGGGCCGAAGCGCTTGTCCTTGTCGAATTGCGCCAGGCGCTTCGTCAGAGCGCGCTCTGCGGCGCCCTGCGCG
>JBJMWH010000100.1:0-3216 GCA_045810245.1 Burkholderiales bacterium
ATGTTCAATGAATTGATCGAAAAACTGTCTCATGACCCCCGCTGGGACAGCGAACAGATCCTGCGAGAGGAGATCTTCAGCGTCGAGCGGCTCGAGGAGCATGCCCGCAGCCTCGCCGCATCCCAGCCCATCAGCACGTCACCCGGCTCCGGGCGATTGCTCGGCGCACGGCTGCGCAACAACGAGAAGGTGCTGTTATCGGCGTACCGCTCGATTGCGAAGGCGGTGGACGAAGGCCGCAGCATCACCCCGGCCGCCGAGTGGGTGCTCGACAACTATCACGTCGTCGAAGAGCAGATCCGCGAGATCCGCGACGATCTGCCGCCGGGCTACTACCGCCAGCTGCCGAAGCTCGCCGGCGGGCCGCTCGCCGGCTATCCGCGCGTCTTCGGCATCGCCTGGGCCTTTGTCGCGCATACCGATAGCCGCTTCGACTCGGAGATGCTGCGCCGGTTCGTGCGCGCCTACCAGCGCGTTCAGCCGCTGACGATCGGCGAGCTGTGGGCGGTCGCGATCACGCTGCGCGTCGCTCTGGTGGAGAACCTGCGGCGCGCGGCGATGCGCATCCGGGTGAGCCGGGCCGCGCGCGAGGAAGCCGACACCCTGGCCGACCGGCTCCTGGGCGTGAACGCCCGCTCCGCCGAGCCGGTCGCCGTGGTCCTGCGCGGCCGCGAGCAGGCGCCCCTGGACGGCGCCTTCGCCGTTCAGCTCGTGCAACGCCTGCGCGACCAGGATCCGAAAGTCACGCCGGCGCTGGTGTGGCTGGAAGAGCGCCTCGCGGCACAGGGCGCGAGCGCCGACGAGATCGTGTACGACGAGCACCAGAGGCAGGGTGCGACGAACGTGACGGTGCGCAACATCATCACCAGCATGCGCCTGATCTCCGACGTCGACTGGGCGCAGCTCGTCGAGAGCGTCAGTCTCATCGACGACCTGCTGCGGCCCGTGAGCGCCTTCGCGGAGATGGATTTTGCGACGCGCAACCTCTACCGCAGTGCGATCGAAGAGCTCGCACGGGGCTCGAAGCTGACGGAGCTCGAGATCGCCCACGCGGCATTGGCGGCAGCGTCGGGAGGTGAAAACAAAGATCCTGGCTATCACCTCATCGCCGCCGGGCGGCGCGCGTTCGAAGCGAAGGTCGGATTTCGTGCGCCCCTGCGGAGCTGGCCCAGCCGCTTCAACGCAGCGATCGGCCTCGGCGGCTATATCGGCGCGGTCGGCGCGGTGGCCGCGGTCGTTCTCGCCTTGCCGATTTTTCTGCTAAACGAACAACAAATCAACTTCGTCTGGCTGGCAGTGCTCGCAGCCCTCGGCCTGACTCCTTCGATCGATGCCGCCATGGCGCTCGTGAACCGCGCCGTCACGCGAGAGGTGGGGGCGACGATCCTGCCGGGCCTCGCGCTGCGCGACGGAGTGCCCGGGGAGCTGCGCACTCTGGTCGCTGTGCCGATCCTGCTCTCGACGCGCGAAGAGCTCGAAGAGCAGATCGAGCGCCTGGAGATCCATTACCTCGCGAGCCCGGAAGGCGAGCTGCATTTCGCCCTGCTCTCGGACTGGACCGACGCCGACGCTGAGAGCATTGAGGGCGACGAGGCGCTGCTCGCGGCGGCCGCCGCGGGCATCGCCCGGCTGAACCGGCGCCACGGGCCGGCCGCAGGCGGAGAGCGCTTCCTCCTGCTGCATCGCCGCCGGGTCTGGAACGAGGGGCAGCGGCGCTGGATCGGGTGGGAGCGAAAGCGCGGCAAGCTCCACGAGCTGAACCGGCTGCTCCGTGGCGCAGTAGATACCACTTTCATCAAGTCCGTCGTGCCTGCCGGCGTGCGCTATGTCATCACGCTCGACGCCGATACCCGGATGCCGCGGGAAGCCGCGCGCCGCCTGATCGGCAAGATGGCGCATCCGCTCAACCGGCCGCGCCTCGATGGCGGTACCCGGCGCGTGGTCGAAGGCTACGGCGTGCTGCAGCCGCGCGTCACGCCTTCGCTGCCGGTCGGCCGCGAGGGCTCGCTCTTCCAGCGCATCTTCTCCAGCATGAACGGCATCGATCCCTACGCCGCGGCGGTGTCGGACGTGTACCAGGATCTTCTCGGCGAAGGTTCCTACACCGGCAAGGGGATCTATGACGTTGATGCCTTCGAAGCCGCGCTCGAGGGCCGCGTGCGCGAAAACACGCTTCTCAGCCACGATCTTTTCGAAGGGACCTTCGCCCGCGCCGGCCTCGCCTCCGATATCGAGGTGGTCGAGGAATTCCCGGCGCGCTACGACGTGGCCGCGGCGCGCCAGCACCGCTGGACGCGCGGCGACTGGCAATTGCTGCCGTGGATTCTCGGCGGCGCGGGCGCGCTGCCGCCGCTCGGCCGCTGGAAGATGGTGGACAACCTGCGCCGATCGCTGTCGGCGCCGGCGAGCCTCGCGGCCCTCGTGGCCGGATGGACGCTCCCGCTGCAGGCCGCGCTCGTCTGGACCGGCTTCATCGTGGCGACGATCGCGCTCGCGACGCTGCTTCCCGTGCTCGCCGCGATCGTGCCGCGGCGTGCGCGCATCACGCTACCCAGCCACCTGCGCGCGCTCGTGGCCGACGTCCGGCTGGCGCTCTTCCTCACCGGATTGCAGGTCGGGTTCCTCGCGCACCAGGCGTGGCTGATGGCCGACGCGATCGGAAGGACGCTCTATCGCCTGCTCGTCAGCCGCCGGCATCTGCTCGACTGGGTCACGGCGGGTCAGGCGGCGATCAGCCGCCGGCTCGACCTTCCCGGGTTCTACTGGCACATGGCAGGCGGACCGGTCTTCGCCCTTGTGGCAATAGTTATTGTGTGGTGGAAGGCAAGCGATGCATGGCCCGTGGCGCTGCCGTTCGTGCTCGCCTGGATCGCGTCGCCGGCGATCGCCCGGTGGACTAGCCTGTCGCCGCTGGTCGCCGGGCGCGTGCCGGTTTCGCCGACCGACGCTCGCGCGCTGCGCCGGGTCGCGCGCCGCACCTGGCGCTTCTTCGAGACCTTCGTGACGGCGACGGAGCACTGGCTGCCGCCCGACAATTTCCAGGAGGACCCGAAGCCGGTCGTGGCCCGCCGCACTTCGCCCACCAACATCGGCCTCTACCTCCTTTCCGCGGTCACCGCGCGCGACTTCGGCTGGGCGGGGGCCACCGACACGCTCGAGCGGCTGGAAGCGACGCTCGCGACGATGGGCAAGCTGGCGCGCTTCCGCGGCCACTTC
>JBJMWH010000101.1:0-4840 GCA_045810245.1 Burkholderiales bacterium
GGGCCCGAGCCCGACCGCAGCGAGGCCGAGTTCAAGAAGTACGGCCGCAACCGGCTGGCCGAAGGCAAGCTCCCGGCCTGCGCCGAGATGTGCTCCACCAAGGCGCTGCTGGGCGGGGACGGCGACGTCATCGCCGACATCTACCGCGAGCGCGTGCTGCGCCGGGGCAAGGGCTCCGAAGTCTGGGGCTGGGGCACCGCGTACGGGCCGGGCGCGCCCGGCGCCAAGCCGCCCGCCCAGACGCCAGCGCAGCCGGCGAAGAAGTCATGAGGCTGTTTCTCACAGCGGTGGCCGCCGCCCTTCTTGCCGTGGGCATAAGCGCCTGCGGCGAGAAGTCGCAGGTCGTCGTGTACAAGCAAGGCAAGTACCAGGGCAAGCCCGATGGCCGGCCGTGGGAGAACGATTCTCCGGCCGCGGAGCTGCGTGGCGGCAAGTGGACCAAGGGCGACCGTAATAGCTGGGAAGAACAGATCAAGCAACGGCAACTCGCCCAGCACGAGGACACGCGCATCAATCAGTAGACGGTGCGCTTGAAAAAAGGAGGGTTGATGTCGAATTTTTCCGGGCTCTGCCTCGGGGTAGCGCTGTCACTCTTTGGAAGCCTCGCGCTGGCGCAGGCCGGCGCGCCGGAGCCGTCGAACGTACAGGAGCAGCAGAAGCGCCAGGCCACGCAACCGGGCAATAACGCCCCAGTGTGGCGCGACGTGCGGAGCGGCCAAGACAACTACACCAGCATCAAGGGCCGCGAGACCGGCGTGCTGGTCCAGTCGGGAGGCGAGACGTGGCGGCGCGTGCGCAACGGCCCGGTGACGTTCTACGGCGGCCTGCTGGTGGTGCTGGTCGTGGCCGCCATCCTCGGCTTCTACTCGATCTTCGGGCCGGTCAAGGTGCACGGCAGGCCGACCGGGCGCCTCATCCAGCGCTTCACTCGCCTCGACCAGGTCGTGCACTGGGCGGTCGCGATCAGCTTCTCCATCCTGGGTCTCTCGGGGCTGATCATGCTCTTCGGCAAGCACGTGCTGCTTCCGGTCTTCGGCTACACGCTTTTCGCCTGGCTCACCGCGCTTTCCAAGAACCTGCACAACTTCGTCGCCCCGATCTTCATCGTTTCGGTGGCCGCGATGATCGTGCTGTACG
Source organism: Burkholderiales bacterium (assembly GCA_045810245.1). Lineage (GTDB taxonomy): Bacteria > Pseudomonadota > Gammaproteobacteria > Burkholderiales > SG8-39 > SCGC-AG-212-J23. Next base: position 1,138 of record JBJMWH010000101.1, read on the forward strand.
TGCGCTACAACCTGCCCAAGGCGTATGACCTGAAGTTCCTGCTGAATGCGTTCGCGGTGATGGCGAAGGGCAAGCATATCGCGTCGGGCAAGTTCAACGGCGGCGAGAAGGTGTGGTTCTGGGGCGGCGTGGTGGTGCTTAGCATCGTCGTCACGTGGAGCGGCCTGATCCTCCTGTTTCCCAACTTCGACCAGACGCGCGCGGTCATGCAGGAAGCCTGGATCTGGCACGCGTGCGCCGCCCTGCTGTACATCTCGATCTCGTTCGGCCACATGTACCTCGGCACGATCGGCCTGGAAGGCTCCTACCAGGCCATGCGCACGGGGTATGTCGACGAAACCTGGGCGAAGGAGCACCACCAGTACTGGTACGACGATATGAAGGCGTCGGCGCGTGAGCCCGCCAGGGGTGGAGCGGTGCCGGCCGGAGCCCCCCACGCGGAGGAAAAATGACGAAAGCCATCCTGAGTGCGCTTGCCGCTGGACTGTTGATTGGAGCCATGGTCGCTTCGCATGCGAAGCTGCCGCCGCCGCCGCCCAAGAGCGACGCCGAGAAGGCGGCCGAGGCCGACAAAGCGGCTGCCACCAAGGCGAAGGAAGCCGGCGATCTCGCCAAGGCGCAGGACAAGGCGGTTGCCAACTACAAGAAGAACGCTGCGGCGATGGAGCGCAAGAAGTAGCGATTTTCAGGAGGAGAGGAGCGCGATAAGGGCACCCTAGGGTGCCCTTCTTTTCTTATGCTATCGCTCCATGAACCCCTCCGAGATCAAGGCCTGCCTGTTCGACGTGTTCGGCACGGTGGTCGACTGGCGCACCAGCGTGACGCGCGACCTGCAGGAGTTCGCGCGTCGCAAGGGCCTCGACGGCGTCGACTGGCTCGAGTTCGCGGTCGAATGGCGCAAGCTCTACCAGCCCTCGATGGACGAGGTGCGCTCGGGGCGGCGCGCCTTCACCATCCTCGACGTGCTCCACCGCGAGAGCCTCGTGACGCTGCTCGAGCGCTACCGCATTACCGGCATGTCGCACGCGGACGTCGACTACATGAGCCGGGCCTGGCACCGGCTCGACCCCTGGCCCGACGTACGCGAAGGCCTCGGACGGCTGAAGCGCGCGCGCATCATCGCGCCGTGCTCCAACGGCAACATCGCGCTGATGGTGAACATGGCGAAGCGAGCCGGCCTGCCGTGGGACTGCATCCTCGGCGCCGAGACCGCGCGCGCCTACAAGCCCATGCCGGAGGCCTATCTCGTTTCTTGCCGGCAGCTCGGCCTGGCGCCGGCGCAGGTGATGATGGTCGCCGCGCACAACGCCGATCTCAAGGCGGCCAAGGCGCAGGGCCTCGCCACCGCGTTCGTCGCCCGCCCGCTGGAGCACGGCCCCGGGCAGACGACCAACCTGGCGCCCGACTCGAGCTGCGTCGACATCGCGGCGGCCGACTTCGTCGAGCTTGCCGCGAAGCTCGGCTAGGCGCCCTCGACCAGCAAAAGCTTGCCGCGCGAGGCGCGCTGGCGCAGCGCGATGAGCGGCGCGTATTCGCTCGAGCGGTACCATTTCTGCGCCTGCTCCATAGACGGGAATTCGAGCAGCACCAGCCGTTTGGGCGACCAGCCGCCCTCGAGCGCCTCGATCCTGCCGCCTCGCACGACGAACCGGCCGCCGTATTTCTGCACCGTCGCGACCACCTGTTTGCGGTAATCCTCGTAGACCGCGGCGTCGGTCACCTCGATATCGCCAATCACGTAGGCCGCCATGGCTTCTCCATCAAACAAGGAATTTTATTGCAGCGCGGGCAGGCAGGTGTGGCGGCCGCCGGCGAGGCGCAGCACTTCGACCGAGACCCCGTAGAGGCGCTGGAGCGAGTCGGGCCGGATGACGTCGGCTGGGGCGCCGATTTCCAGGGCGCGGCCCTCCGCGAGGAGCAGGGCGCGCTGCGAGGCGAGAAAGGCGTGGTCCGGGTCGTGCGTGGCGAAGAGGATCGAGATTCCGCTTGCCGCAAGCGCCAGGATCTTCTCCAGCACGCGCACCTGGTTCCCGAAATCGAGGCTCGCGGTCGGCTCGTCGAGCACCAGCAGGCCCGGCTCCTGGGCGAGGGCGCGCGCCACCAGCGCGAGCTGGCGCTCGCCGCCGGAGATCTGGGTAACCGGCCGGTGCGAAAGATGCCCGATGCCGAGCGACTCGAGCACGCGCGCCGCGAGCTCGCGATCCCTGCGGCCGGGAACGGAGAACACGCCGAGGTGCGCGGTGCGGCCCATCAGGACGAAGTCGAGCACCGTGAAAGCGAAGTAGGCGGAGTGGCCCTGCGGCACGTAGCCTATGCGGCGCGCGATCTGGCCGCGCGACAGCGAAGCGAGCGGCACGCCGTCGAGCGCGATGCTTCCGCCGTGCGCCTCGAGCAGGCCGAGGATGGTGCGGAAGAGCGTGGTCTTGCCGCCGCCATTGGGGCCGAGCACGCACATCGCTTCCCCGGCGGCGAGCGAGAAGCTGACCTCGCGGCCCACCGTGCGGCCCGGAAACCCGAACGCAAGATCCTGGACCTGCAGCGTCACCAGCTGCGCCGTGCCAGAGCGAACAGCCACAGAAAAAACGGCGTGCCGATGAGCGCGGTGAGCACGCCCGGAGGCACCTCGATCGTCGCGATGGTGCGGCAAAGCGTGTCGACGCCGAGGAGGAAAGCCGCGCCGAGGAGCATGGCGAGCGGCAGCAGCCGCCCGAAGTCGGGGCCGACCAGCAGCCGCGCCGCGTGCGGAATGAGCAGTCCGACCCAGCCGATGATTCCGCTCACCGCCACGGCCGCGGCGGTCATTAACGTCGCCGCGGCCACGATCAGCGTGCGGAGCCTCCGGGTGTCGACGCCGAGCGCGCGGGCCTCGTCGTCGGGCAGCGCGAGGAGATTCATGCGCCAGCGCAGAAGCAGCATCGGGGCGAGCCCGGCGAGCGCGAGCGGAGCGGCGGCGCCCAGATCGCGCGGCGCGATCGCGGCGAGGCTGCCGAGCAGCCAGTAGGTGATTGCGGGAAGCTGGTTGTACGGGTCGGCGAGGTACTTGAGAAGCGCGATCACCGAGCCGAGCAAACTGCCGATCACCACGCCGGTGAGCACCAGCGCGAGCAGCGGGTCGTGGCCGCGCAGCCGCGAGCCGATCCAGTAGACCAGGCCGACGGCGGCGAGTCCGCCGGTGAAGGCAAACAGCTGAATCACCAGGATTCCCTGCGAGTAAAAGATGCCGAGGACCGCTCCCAGCGCCGCGCCGGTCGACACACCGAGGATGTCGGGGGATACCAGCGGGTTGCGGAACATGCCCTGGTAGGCGGTGCCCGCAGCGGCGAGCGCCGCGCCCACCACCAGTGCCGCCAACACGCGCGGCCCGCGTACCTGCATTACCACGATTTCCACGTTGGACGGCAGCGTGCTCGAGCTCCCCGTGATCTTCGATGCGAGCAAGGACGCTATTTCGGACAGGGAAACCGGATAGCGGCCCACAGCGAAGGCGAGCGCAGTCAGGGCAACGAGGGCGCCGCCCGCGAGCACGTAGGAGAGCGATCTTGAATTCATTTCGGCAGCACGCCGGGCTCGCCAAGGAGAGCGTCCAACTGCGCCGCCGTCGGCTCAAGGTGATAGAAGAGACGGTGGAATTCGCTCACCTTCGCGCGCAGGTCGACGTCGAAAGCTTGCGGATAGAGGAGCTTCCCGGCCCACCACAGCCCGA
>JBJMWH010000102.1:0-5954 GCA_045810245.1 Burkholderiales bacterium
GGCGTGAAAAGCGCGGCAGTCATGATCGGGAGTCCGTCGAACCGGGAACTGCTGCGCGGCGCCGGGCTGCTTGCGAAGGAAGGCGAAGCTGCGACACCCAACGATCTCATCATCGCGGTCCTTGCGCACGACGAGCGCTCCGGCGCCGATGCGATGCGGCAGGCCGACACGCTGCTTTCCGAAACTCAGGTGGTCGCCAGCGCCGAGTCGCTGCCTCGCGCGCGCGGGCTCGGAGGTGGACTCGGGCTGATGCCGCAGGCGAACCTGGCGCTGATCTCGGTGCCCGGCGAGTTCGCCGCCCACGAAGCCCGCCGCGCGCTCGAGCGCGGGCTCCACGTGCTGCTGTTCTCCGACAACGTGCCGCTCGAGGACGAGGCCGCGCTGAAACGCCTCGCCGGCGAGCGCGGGCTCCTGATGATGGGACCCGACTGCGGCACGGCGCTCATCGCGGGCACGCCGCTCGCCTTCGCCAACGCCCTGCCGCGCGGCGACATCGGCATCGTGTCGGCCTCCGGCACCGGGCTGCAGGAAGTCGCCGCGCTCATCGCGCGCATGGGCGGCGGCATCTCGCACGGCATCGGCGTCGGCGGCCGCGACCTGGACGCGCGCATCGGCGCCCTCGGCACCCTCGCCGCGATCGACGCGCTCGCCGCGGATCCGGCGACCACTAAGATCGTGCTCATCTCCAAGCCGCCCGCGCCCGAGGTCGCGCTGCGCGTGCTCGAGCGCATCAAGGGAACCTCCAAGCCCTGCGTCGTCTGCTTCCTCGGCATGGAGCGCGATCAGAGCCCGATGTTCGCCGGGACCCTCACGGAAGCGGCCGAACGGGTGATGGGAAAAAAGCTTTTGCCTTTTCCTTCGAGTGAGATGAAGAAAATTCGAGGAAAGCGAAGCGAGGGCCTGTACTGCGGCGGCACGTTGTGCGCCGAAGCCGAGCTCATCTTCCGGCGCAAGGGACTGTCGGGCCACAAATTCGTCGACCTCGGCGACGACGAATACACGCGCGGCAGGCCTCATCCGATGATCGAGCCCGAAATCCGCAACGATCACGTGGTGCGGGCAATGGCGAATGCCGAGGTCGGCCTGGTGCTGGTGGACGTCGTTCTCGGATACGGCGCTCACGAGAATCCCGCGGGTGTACTGGTGAAAGCGATCAAGGGCCAAAAGCCCGTGGTGGCCTCGGTGACCGGCACGGAGCAGGATCCGCAGGTGTGGTCGCGCCAGGTCGCGCTGCTGCGCGAGGCCGGTGTCGTAGTCGCGGCGTCGAACGCACACGCCGCGGAGCTCGCGGCTTCGATGCTTTCCTGAGGGAAGAAATTGAACTGCCTTATCTTCGCCGCGTTTCTCCTCGGCATCTCTAGTTCGAGCCACGCGCAGGAAGCATATCCGTCGCGGCCAGTGAAATTCGTCGTGCCCTTCACCGCGGGCGGCCCGCTCGACGTGATGGCGCGCCTCGTCGGGCAGAAGCTCGCCGAGCAATGGGGCAAGCCCGTGGTGATCGAGAACCACGTCGGCGGTTCGGGTTCGATCGGCGCCAACGCGGTGGCGCGCGCCGCGCCGGACGGGTACACGCTGCTTTTCACCGTGGACATTCCACTCACCATGTACCCGGCGGTGGTGAAGCAGACGCCTTACAACCCGCGCACCGATTTCCGCCCGATCGCAGCGCTCGGACGCAGCGACAACGGCCTGTTCGTCAATCCTGCGCTCGGCGTGTCGACGACGCAGGAGCTGGTCGAGCTCGCGAGGAAGCAGCCGGGAAAGCTGAGCTTCTCCTCGGCGGGTATCGCCGCGCCGGCGCATTTCGCGGGCGAGCTCTTCAAGACGATCGCCGGCATCGACATGGTTCACGTTCCTTACAAGGGCGCGGCGCCCGCGATGAGCGCCGCAATGTCGGGCGAGGTGAGCATGATGTTCGGGCCGATCCCGCAGGGCGTGCCGCACGTGCGCGCCGGGAAGCTCAAGGCGCTCGGCGTCACCGGGCCGCTTCCTTCGCCTTTGTTGCCCGGCGTGAAGCCGCTCGTGGAGCAGGGGTTTCCCGGCCTGCTGGTGTTCAACTGGTATGGCGTGCTCGCGCCGGCGAAAACGCCCGATGCGCCGGCGCAAGCCGTGCGCTCGGCCTTGAAGCAGGCGATGAACGATCAGGCGCTGCGCACGCGGCTGAGCGATCTCGGCACGGAGCCGGTGTGGGATGAAGGCGAGACGGTGGCGAACGCGATCGCCGCGGACCTCATGCGTTGGGGACAGCTCGCACGCGTGGCGAAGATCGAGGCGCCGCAGTAAAGCTTTGGCGTCTACCTAATATTCCGACGCCATGCCTCCAACCTGGGGAATCACTTAACCCGGCCTGATCGGAATGACGAGCTCCCAGTAGCCGTCGGGGCGCGCGCGCCATTCGCCGATGTCGATGGCGCGGCCGCTCTGGTCCTCGATCTCGACGAGCGTCGGCATGTCGCGGCCGGGCGGCGCGTCGAACACCATGCGCAGTTCCTGATCCTCGGTGCTCATCGCCTGCGCGCTCCTTCGACGTCGGGCGCCTTTGCGACTCGGCGGCGCCAGTACAGCCAGTCCTTGAGCTGCAACCGCTGCTCGCGGAACCAGCCCACTGCCCAGTAATAGCTCCGCATACCGCCACTCCCCCCAGGGGCAATTTGCTCCCGGGGCAAATCCGTCGCAATAGGGCTTTGGTACTAAATTTGTATTAATAGGTCTTGAGCACGGCGGCGGCGCCGGCGAGCGCGTCCCAGCCGGAGGTGTGGCCGACCGCGTCGAGCGCGTCCAGGTTGAGCTCGCCATCCAGCACCGAGTGCAGCGCTTCATGGCCCTCGCCCGCGGCGGCCGCCGCGAGGTGGGCCGCGCTGATCGCGCTGGTCCGTTCCCTGAGCCGAGGATGGAGCCACCGCCACAAGCCTTCGGCCTGCATCGTGCGCCCTGTGCGGCGCAGCGCGACCAGCAGGCCGCCCAGATAGTCGTCGCCCGACGGGGTGAGCCCAGGACCGAGGCCGATCAGCTGTTCCGCTTCCTCGACGATGGCATTGCCGACGAGCCAGCGCTCGAGCGCGTCCAGCGCCGGCTGGGCGTGGCCGCTCAGCGCGTTGTGCTTGCCGATCAGCAGGCAGCCGAAGCCCTCGGCCGGAATGCGCGCCGCGGCCGCTGCCTTGAGCTTCTCGAGGTGAGGCTGGTCCTGGACCGGCAGAGGGGGTTGCCAAGCCTTCGCTCCCGAAAGAGAGACGCTGACCCGATCGCCCAGCCGCGGCAGCACGAGTGCCGGTACCAGGACATTGAGCGGCCCGTTGCCGACCGACGGGTCGCCGACACAGGCATAGCGCTCGCCCCGGCAGCGCAGGTAGAAGCTGCGCCGGAACAGGGCGCACACCTCGCCGTCGGCTCCCTCCAGCGCCTCGCGGGCGAAGCGTCCGGCGCTTTCAGCCGCGAACGACATGAGTTCCGCTCTCGCCCTCGAGCGCAGGGAGTGCCCGCTCCAGGGCACCGATGATCGCGCGCCGGCCACCGGCCTCGAGGTGCCGGATCGCCGCCTCGACCTTGGGTGCCATGCTGCCGCGGGCGAAGTGGCCGGCGGCATGGTAGGCCTTGAGCTCGGCCAGGGTGACCGTGTCGAGAAAGCGTTGCCGGGGCGTGTTGAAGTCGATGGCGACCCGCTCCACGGCAGTCAGGATGAGAAGGTCCGGGATGCCGAGCGAGCGGGCGAGGAGCGCGGAGGTCAGGTCCTTGTCCACGACCGCCGGCACGCCCTGCCAGTCGCCGTTCGCCCCACGCATCACGGGGATGCCGCCGCCGCCGGCGGCGATGACCACCGTGCCCGACCCGAGCAGCGCCTCGATCACGTGGAGGTTGATGACCGCACGGGGCTCGGGGGAGGCCACGCTGTGGCGCCAGCCGCGGCCGGCGTCCTCCATCATGCGCCAGCCCTTCGCCTCCAGGCCCTTGGCCTCCTCGGCGGAGAAGAACGGCCCGATGGGCTTGGTGGGCGCGCGCAGCGCGGGGTCGTCCCGGTCGACTTCGACCTGTGTCACCACGCAAGCCGCCTGACGCTCGACCCCGGCGCGGCGCAGCGCGTTTTCCAGCGACTGGATCAGCAGGTAGCCGATGCCGCCCTGGCTGTGGGCGACGCAGACGTCGAGCCGCATCGGGGGCACGGCTTCCTTCGTCAGCATCATCCGGAGCAGGATCTTCCCCACCACCGGGCCGTTCCCATGGGTGATCAGGAGCCGGTTGCGGGTGCGGATGAGGGGGAGCAGCGCCTTCGCGGCGGCGTCGGCCACCCCCTCCTGCTCCTCGGTGGTGCCGCGGATGTTTTCAGGATGCGTGGCGTTGCCGCCAATGGCGACGAGCAGGGCGTCCTGGACCGGCACGCTCAACTCCCGCGGTACGCCGCGAGCGCTGCATCCACCGCGGCGCCTCGCGGCAGCTTGTATTTTTCCTGGGAAAGAACGGCGTCGAGCGCACCCAGGGTATGCAATACCGCGTCGGGGCGCGCGTTGTAGCCCATGGTGCCGATGCGCCAGATGCGCCCGTGCAGCGGGCCGAATGAGGTGCCGATCTCGATGTTGAAGTCATCGAGGAGCGCGCGGCGCACCTTCTCGCCGTCGACGCCCTGCGGGATGTGCACTCCGGTCACGTTGGCCATTTTGTGGCGCTGGTCGCCGAAGAGCTTGAGCCCCATGGCCTCGAGGCCCGCGCTCAGCGCCCGCGAGGCCCGCGCATGGCGCGCGAAGGCGTGCTCGAGCCCTTCGCCGAGCAGGACGCGCGCGCATTCGCGGGCGGCGTAGAGCATCGTGGTCGACTCGGTGTGGTGGTTCAGCGCCTTGTCGGACCAGTAGTCCATGATCATCGCGAGGTCCAGATAGTTGGTGCGGATGATCGGCCCCTCGCCGTCCTTCTCGCCCTTCTTCTTGAGTCCCGCCTCGATGTGCCGCCGGCGCGCGATCACCTTTTCCGCCCGCTCGTTCAGGGTCAGCGGCGCGCTGCCGGACGGACCGCTCAGGCATTTCTGCAGGCCGGCGCTCACCACGTCGAGCTGCCATGCATCGGTGGCGACCTCCATGCCGCCGAGGGTGGCGGTGGCGTCGACATAAAGCAGCGCGTCGTGGGAGCGGCAGAGCTTGCCGAGCTCGGCGAGCGGCTGCGCCATGGTCGTCGACGTGTCTCCGTGCGAGACCGCGACGATCTTGGGCTGTCTTGCTTTGATTTCCTTTTCGAGCCTTTCATCCGTGAATACGGTGCCCCATTCGGTTTCAACGGGAAAAACTTCGGCGCCGAAGCGCTTCGCGATCTCGACCTTCAGGTGGCCGAAACGCCCGAACACCGGCACGAGCACCCGGTCGCCCGGCTCGATCAGCGAGGCGAGCGCCGCTTCGATCGCCGAGCGCGCGGTGCCGTCGATGAGGAGCGTCCAGCGGTTCGCGCTCTTGAAGACGCCGCGGTAGAGCTCCGAGACCTCCTTCATGTATTCGCGGAACTGCGGATCGAACTGGCCGAGGAGCTGGGCGCTCATCGCGCGCAGCACGCGAGGATCGGCGTTGATCGGCCCGGGACCCATCAGCAGCCGCGGGGCGGGGTTGAGCTCGCCCATCGCATCCTTACTCATAGGGATGCTGCTTCAGCCAGTGGCGCGCGATGTCGATGCGCCGGGCGATCCAGACCTTCTTGCCGCGCACGTACTTGAGGAAGCGCTCGAGCGAGGCCAGCCGCCCGGGCCGGCCGATGAGGCGGCAGTGCAGGCCGACCGACATCATGCGCGGCATGCGGTGGCCTTCGTCGTACAGGACGTCGAAGGCGTCCTTAAGATAGGCGAAGAACTGGTCGCCCGAGTTGAATCCCTGGGAGGTGGCGAATCGCATGTCGTTCGCATCCAGCGTATAGGGCACGACGAGCTGCGGCTTGCCGTTCCGGTCCCGGTATCGCGTGTCGTACCACGGAAGGTCGTCGCTGTA
>JBJMWH010000103.1:0-8553 GCA_045810245.1 Burkholderiales bacterium
GGAATGCCGGTGGACCCGGAGGTGAAGAGGATCTTCGCCACCGTTTGCGGACCGACCTTCATGTGCTCGCGCTCCTGCGTCGAGCCGGGGTTGGTCTCGAGGAGCTCCGCCACCGGCGTCGATCGGGCCTTCACCGCCTCGAGCGCCGGGCCGAATTTGTCGGGCTCGGCGGCGTACACGAGCGCCGGCTTCAGCAGCTCGAAGATGGCTTTCAGCTTGCCGAAGTCCTTCGACATCAGCGAGTACGCCGGCGACACCGGCGCGGCGGGAACGCCCACGTGCATCGCGCCGAGCGCGAGCAGGGCGTGGTCGATGCCGTTGTCGGAGAGAATCACGACCGGCTTGTCGGCGCCGAGCCCGCGGTCGAGCAGCGCCTGGCCGATGCGGCGCACGGCGCCATAGGCCTCGCGGTAGGAAATCCTGCGCCACGCTTCGCCCTTGCGCTCGGCAAGAAACAGGCGCGCCGGGTCGCGATCGGACCATTGCATCAGCCATTCCGTGATGCAGCGCGAATACGGCCCGAGCTTCTGCGGCGAGCGCAGAATCAGCGTGCCGTCGCCGCGCTTCTCGAGATCGACCTCCGCCGGCGCAAACCGCATGGTCGAAGTCTACAATGCGTCCGATGAAGCCCCGCCGCTGGGTTGCATGCCTGGTCTTGCTAGTTTTCTCCGGCGTGGTGCTCGCGCAGGGCTTCCCCAGCCGCACCGTGACGCTCGTGGTGCCCAATCCGCCCGGCGGCGCGATCGACATCCAGGCGCGCGTCTACGCGCAAAAGCTGCAGGAGCTCTGGGGCCAGCCGGTGATCGTCGACTACAAGCCGGGCGCAGGGACGCTTCTCGGCATGGAGCACGTAGCGAAGTCGCCGCCCGACGGGCACATGCTGTGCCTCGTGGTGACGCCGCTCGTCATCCTGCCCGCCCTGCGCGAGAAGATGCCGTACGACACGCTGAAGGATCTGGCGCCGGTGACCCTGACCGGCGTGTCGTCGATCATGATCGCGGGCTCGCCGACGCTGCAGGCGGGCAGCATCGCCGAGCTGATCGCGCTGGCGAGAAAGCAGCCGGGCAAGCTGACCTATGCGAGCCCGGGGCTCGGCAGCTCGATGCATCTCGCCGGCGAGCTGCTTAAGATGGAGGCGGGCATCGACCTCCTGCATGTCCCGTTCAAGGGCGGCGCGCAGGCCTATCCCGAGCTCATGGCCGGGCGCATCGACCTGCAGCTCGATCCGACCTTCGGCATCTACCGCCACGTCAAGGCCGGAAAGATGAAGGCGATCGCGGTGACCAGCGCCCGGCGCGACCCCTCCGCGGCCGAGGTGCCGACGGTGGCGGAGACGCTTCCGGGCTTCAACGTGGTGAGCATCAACGGCGTGGTCGCCGCAGGCGGCACGCCGCGCGAGCTCGCACGCAGGATCAGCGGCGACTTCCGCAAGGTGCTGCACGAACCCGACACCGCGAAGCGCCTGCAAGACCTCGGCATCGAGCCGGTGGGCAATACGCCGGAGGAATTCGGTGCCTTCATCAAGAGCGAGATCGAACGCTGGACGCGTGTCGCCAAGGCCGCCAACGTGAAGATGGAGTGACATGACTTTCTTTACCGAGATCTCAGGCGTCAGGATCCAAGACATCGACATCGAGGAATTCCGGCGGACGATGGACCGGTACGCGGTGTGCGTGATCCGCAACCCGAAGCCGGTCGGCGACGCCGAGCATGTCGAGTTCAGCCGCCGCCTGGGCCCGCTGCTGCCGATGAAGATGCTCACGATGGTCGGGAAGTCGAAATCGCGCTTCGCCCATCCCGAGATCATCGACATCGGCAACATCGACGCCGAGGGCAGGCTCCTGCCGGAGGATGACCGCCGCCGCGCGTACAACCGCGGAAACCTCCTCTGGCACACCGACGCTTCCTACGACCAGGCGCGCGGTGTCTATTCGCTGCTCTCTTGCCACTCGATTCCGCCCGGCGGCGCCGACACGGAGTTTGCCGACATGCGCGCCGCGTATGACGCTCTTTCCAAAGAAAGGAAACAGAGAATCGAAAAGCTCGTGGTGGAGCACTCGATCTGGTACTCACGCGCGCTCGCCGGCATGACCGACGTGAGCGAAGCCGAGCAGGCGACCCGGCCGCCGGCGCGCCATCGCCTGGTGCACACGCACCCGGGCTCGGGCCGCAAGGTGCTGTACCTCGCATCGCATGCTTCGCAAGTGATCGGAATGCCGCTCGAGGAAGGGCGCGCGCTGCTTCGCGAGTTGATCGAGTTCGCGACGCAGCCGCAGTTCGTGTACCGCCACAAGTGGCGCGTCGGCGATCTGCTGGTGTGGGACAACCAGCAGACCATGCACCGCGGCACGCCGTTCGACGACACGAAGTATCCGCGCGACATGCGACGCACCACCGTGATCGAGGAAGCCGCGGCGTGAGGCGCAAGCTCCGCAGCAATCTCGAGCGCGGCGGCACGGTGTGGGCCGGGCGGCGCGCGCAGTGGCGCGCGCTCGGCCTGTCCGAGGCCGACATGGAGAAACCGAAGATCGCGGTGGTGAACAGCTCCTCCGAGCTGTCGAGCTGCTTCAGCCATCTCGACGGCGTGGCGCGCGCGGCGAAGGACGCGATCCGCTCCGCCGGCGGCCTGCCCTTCGAGATCCGCACCGCGGCGCCGAGCGACTTCGTCACCTGCGCGGGCCGCCGCGGCGGCTACATCCTGCCCACCCGCGACCTCATCACCAACGACATCGAGGTGCAGGTCGAGGGCGCGCTGCTCGACGGGATGCTGTGCCTCGCGTCCTGCGACAAGACTACGCCCGGCCAGCTCATGGCCGCCGGGCGCCTGAACATCCCGACGATCGTGGTCGTGTGCGGCTACCAGCAGAGCGGCGAGTACAAGGGCGAGCGCGTCGACATCGAGGAAGTGTTCCTGAAGGCGGGCTATCTCGCCTCGGGCGGCATCACGCTGGAGGACCTGACCGGCATGGCCGACAACGCCGTGCGCTCGCCCGGCGTGTGCGCCGGAATGGGCACGGCCAACTCCATGCACATCGTATGCGAGGCGCTCGGCATGGCGCTTCCCGGCGCCGCGCCGGTGCTCGCCAACAGCGCAAGGATGATGGACTACGTGCGCCGTTCGGGCGAGCGCATCGTGCAGATGGTGTGGGACGACTACAAGCCGCGCGACATCATGAGCGCCGGCTCGATGGCCAACGCCGCCATGGTGGTGCTGGCGCTGTCGGGCTCGATCAACTGCGTGAAGCACCTGCAGGCGATCGCGCACGAGAGCGGCATCGACGTCGACTTGTACGCGCTGTTCCAGAAGTACGCGGAGCAGGTGCCGCTGCTCGCGGCGATCCGCCCGAACGGCGACGCCCGTATCGAGGAGCTGGAGGCCGCAGGCGGCGCGCGCGCGGTGATGAAGCGCCTCGAGCCCCTTTTGAAAAGTGAAGCAAGATCCGTGAGCGGCGAGAGTATCGGTCAGATTCTCGCGGCGGCTGAAGCGAGAGAGCGTGGCGTCATTTCCACCCTGGAGCACCCGCTCTCGCGACGGCCCTCGATCGTCATCGTGCGCGGATCGCTGTTGCCGGGCGGCGGAATCGTGCGCCAGGGCGGTGCCGGGGCGCGCATGACGAGCTTCCGCGGCCCGGCGAACATCTTCCATTCCCGCGAGGAAGCGCTGGAGGCGATCCAGCGCAATGCGGTCAAGCCCGGCGAGGTGCTCGTACTGCGCGGACTCGGCGTGCGCGGGGGTCCCGGGCTCGCCATGACCTCGGCCGTGGTGTTCGCGCTCGACGGCGCCGGCCTCATCGACCGCGTGGCGGTGATCACGGAGGGGCAGCTCTCGGGCCTGGTGAACAAGGGCCTGGTCGTCGGCGAGGCCTCGCCCGAGGCGGCGGATGGCGGGCCGCTGGCGCTGCTCGATCAGGGCGACCTCATTTCGCTCGACGTCGAAAAGCGCGAGGTGAACCTCGAAGTTTCCGAAGCCGTGCTCGAAGGCCGGCGCAAGGAAAAGCGCGCATTCGGCGCTCAGGACGTTCCGGGGTACCTCGGCATCTACCAGCGGCTGGTGCAGCCGGTGCACAAGGGCGCAACCCTCACATGAAAACCATCAGCGAAGCGCGGCGCGAGACGCCGGTTTACGGCGAGTTCGACGTCGTGGTCGTCGGCGGCGGGCCCGCGGGCATCGCCGCGGCGGTAGCCGCGGGCCGCGCCGGGCGCTCGACGCTTCTCATCGAGCGCTACGGCTTCCTCGGCGGCGCCGGCACGGCGGCCGGGCTGTCCACGTTCTGCGGCCTGCACGCCAACGTGCACGGCGAGCACCGCCGCGTGATCCGCGGCGTGTGCGACGACGTGCTCGAGCGCCTGGAACGCCGGAAAGCGCTGCGCGAGCCCCACCTTTCGGTGCAGAAGCGCATCCAGGCGCAGGCGTACGACATCTCGGCCTACAAGATCGTCGCCGACGAGCTGGTGCTCGAGGCCGGGGCGAAGCCGCTGTTCCACGCCTTCGCGGTCGGGGCCGTGAAGTCGGCCGACGACGCGATCGAGGCGGTGATCGTCGAGACGAAGTCCGGCCGGCGCGCGGTGCGCGGCCGGATGTTCATCGACTGCTCCGGCGACGGCGACCTCGCCGCATGGGTCGGCGCGCCCTACGAAGTCGGCGACGGTAAAGGCAACATGCTCTATCCGTCCACCATGTACCGCATCAGCGGCGTCGACCCGGCGAAGGCCGGCGAGGCCTGGGACAAGATCCCGCAGCTCATGGAGGACGCCGAGCGCAACGGCCGGCGCTTCCCGCGCAAGAAACCGATCGTGCGGCCCCAGCCCAACCCGATCGAGTGGCGCGCCAACCTCACCCAGATCAGGAACCCGGACGGCAGCGCGGTGAGCGGCATCGACGCCGACCAGCTCACCTACGGGGAGATCGAGGGCCGGCGCCAGTGCTGGGACACCTTCGAATTCATCCGCGGCGCCACGCCGGGCTTCGAGAACGCCTACATCGTCGAGATCGCGCCGCAGATCGGCATCCGCGAGACGCGCAGGGTGCGCGGCGAATACATGCTTTCGGAGGACGACGTGCTCGACTGCGTGGACTTCGCCGACGCCATCGGCGTCAACGGCTGGCCGGTCGAGGCCCACGTCGCTGGAGACGTGAAGTTCCTTTTCTCGAGAAAGGAAAGGGGCTTCAACCAGCTGCCCTACCGGATGATCGTGCCGCAGAAGATCGACAATCTCTTCGTTGCCGGCCGCTGCGCCTCGATGACGCACGGCGGCCAGTCGGCCGCGCGCGTGAGCGGACCGTGCTTCGTCATGGGCCAGGCCGCCGGTACCGCGGCGCATCTCGCGCTCCAGTCGAACGTCGCGCCGCGGCGGCTCGAGGTCGGCAGGCTGCAGGAGCGGCTGGAACGCGACGGCGCCTATCTCGGCCGCGCGCTCGCGGCCATCCAGGCCTAGCCGCTAGTCACACTGGCTGTATTCGCGGTTGTGCGACTGCAGGACGGCATTGCCGCTCGAGCTGAGGCCGAGGCGAAGCGGCTGCGGCGTCCAGCTCAGGCCGTCGGCGGAGAGCTCGAGCGTCTCGTTCTGCACGCGCCAGCGCGATTGCTTGCCGGGCGTCTGGCTCACCAGGCCGTTCGGATTGAAGGCAAGGCGCTCCTTGGTGCGGTTGCCGCCGATGTCGTAGGCGAAGCTGCACCAGGCGTTGCGCGTCAGCGCCCGGCTGAGCTCGCCGTCCTGCACAGCGACCTTCACCGGGAGCTTGGCTAGGCGCAGCTCGCGGGCGCGCTGGGGGTTGGGCTTTCCGCCGAGATCCGATTCGGTCAGCACGATGCTGAGCTCGTCGCCGTCGAGGCGGCCGGTCAGGTAGAGCATGCCGAAGCTGTTGGCGGCGGTGCCGCGCAGGCCTTCGCTTTCAGCGCGCGCCTGCACCTGCAGGCTGCTGTTCCCGTGGCCGGTGAGGGTGCCGCTCACGCGCTTATTCCCGTCCTGGGTGAGGGTCAGCATGAGGTTGCCGCCCGAAGCGTTCTTGGCGGTGTAGGTGCCGCCGTAGTTCTGGGCGAGCGCCGGAGCGCAGGCGAGGACGGCGGCGGAGAAAAAGGCGGCGCGGAGCATGCAAGCCTCCTTATGGATTTTCTCCATGCTACGCGCAGCCTCGGCCGGCGCTTGCGGCATACGTCACGCCTCGCCGCACATCGCAGCCGCTAGCGCGGGAGAGCTTGCAGCACGCTTTCGCAGGCGGCAATGCTGCGCAGGTGCGAGTCGCGCATTTTCGCGAATACGTCACGCGCCTCGGGGCCGAGCGTCGGAGCCGCCTCCTCGAAGCGCTTCACCGCCCACTTGAGCCCGCGCACCAGGTATTCGATGCGCGCGCGTGGGCCTTGCACCGCCACTGCCTTGTCGTAGAACTCGCCGGTGGCATGGCTGTACTGAGCGCCTTCCTTCTCCAGCAGCCGTCCGATGAGGGCGCAGTTGTGCGCCTCATCGGCCTGAATATGCCTCAGGACCTTCCATGCCTCGCCGTTGCGCGGATGCTCGTCCATGAAGACCACGAGCGCCTTCGCGCCGGCGCGCTCGGCTTCGAGCATGCGGTTGAGAAAGTCGGTTTTGGTCGAGGTGCTCATTTTCCGAGCTCCGCAGTAGCATACGCGTAGACTGAACTGCGGGGGGAGGCATGACAAACGGCCAGTTTCTATCCATCTTCGTGGGATGCTGTCTCGGCTCGGTCGCCTTGATGGCGCAGCCGCAGAGCTACCCGCAAAAGCCGATCCGGGTCATCGTTCCCGTGGCAGCGGGCGGGACCACCGATCTCACGGCGCGGCTCGTGGGCCAGAAGATGGCAGAGCGCCTCGGGCAGGCTGTGATCGTGGAAAATCGGCCCGGCGGCAACGAAACCATCGGGACCGAGGTGGTCGCAAAATCGGCGCCCGATGGCTATACGGTGCTGCTCGCCGCACCGGCCTCGATCGTGATTCTGCCGCACCTGCAGAAGCTGCCTTACACGGCGGAAAGGGACCTGGCACCCGTATCGCTTGCGGCGATAACGCCGCTCATCCTCGTGGTCCATCCCTCGGTTGCGGCGGCGACCGTAAAGGATCTGATTGCGCTCGCGAAGGCGCGGCCGGGCCAGCTGTCGTACGCCTCGGCGGGGAGCGGCGGCGTGCAGCATCTTGCCGCCGAGCTCCTCAAGTCGACGGCGAAGATCGACATCGTGCATATCCCTTACAAGGGTGCCGGACCGGTGATGCAGGACTTGGTCGGCGGCCAGGTGCAGATCTTCTTCGCCGGGATGCCCCCCGCCATGCCGCATGTGCGCTCCGGCAAGCTGCGCGCGCTCGCCGTCACGACGACGACGCGCTCTTCCGCCGCCCCGGACGTGGTGACCATGGAGGAAGCGGGCGTGCCGCGCTTCGACATCAGCAACTGGTTCGCCTACTTCGTGCCTGCGGGGACGCCCGGGGATGTGATCGGCAGGCTCAATGGCGAGATCGTTCGCGCGCTCAAGCAGCAGGACGTGAGAGAGAAGCTTGCCGCGGCAGGCGCGGACGCCCTGGGAAGCTCACCTGAGGAGCTCGCGAGCTTCATGCGCGCTGAAGGCGCGAAGTTCGCCGAGCTCATCAAGGTCTCCGGAGCGAGGCTCGACTAGGGCGTTTTACTGCAGCCGGACGTACTCGTACTCCACCGGCAGGTTGTTGATGCCGCGCTCCGGCGGCGCGATCCAGGCCGCCATCTTGCCGGGCTGCGCCACCTTCTTCATCAGCGAATGGACGAACGCCCGGTCCGCCTCGGAGGGGACCCAGTCCGCGAGCGATTTCCCGAAGAGTTCCTTGGAAATCAGCCGGCCCTGCGGGTCCACGGGCAATCCCGCCCACGCGCCGATCGAGCGGCGAAACCGCGACGAGGGCAGGGTGAGGCGGAAAGCGAAGCCCGCGCGCTCGATCTGGCGGTTCCAGCGCTTGAGCCCGATCTCGCAGTCCTTGAGGTAGGACTCGCGCATCACCTCGTTCAGCGCGTTCAGCATCGGCACTTCCTGTTCCCCATCCGGGATGAGCAGCTTCAATTGCTTGTCGCGAAGAACATGATCGTCGTACTGGGTCTCGTCGGGCCGTCCTTTGAGGCCGCTCGCGAAGTTGGCGGCGGAGTTGGACGAGACCTCGGAGCCGAAGAGGTCGAGCGAGCTCGAGCACCAGAAATTGAGGTACTTCTGCAGCGTGGGCAGGTCGACGGCGCCTTGCGCCCGCACGCGCGCGGGATCGTCGCTGCCGAGCTCCTTCATCACTTCGAGGCTGCGCTTCACGACGCGGCTGATGCCGGTCTCGCCGACGAACATGTGGTGCGCTTCTTCGGTGAGCATGAAGCGGCAGGTGCGCGACAACGGATCGAACGCGCTTTCGGCGAAGCTCTTCAGCTGGTACTTGCCGTCGCGGTCGGTGAAGTAGGTGAAGCAGAAGAGCGAGAGCCAGTCGGTCATCGGCTCGTTGAAGGTCGTCAGGATGCGCGGCTTGTTTTCGTCGCCCGAATGGCGCCCGAGCAGCTCCTCCGCTTCTTCGCGGCCGTCGCGGCCGAAGTAGGCGT
>JBJMWH010000104.1:0-7850 GCA_045810245.1 Burkholderiales bacterium
GCTCTCGGCCTGCGGGTCAGCCCTGGAGCCGGGGGTGTTGGCCTGGGTCAGCGCGGCCGTGCGATCGCGCCGGTCCGGATGGCCCACGCTGAAGTCGATCCGGTCGAGCTCGAACTGCGGAAACTGGTCCAGGACCCGGGAGACGTGCACGAATGCGTTCTCGGGCGAGGCGGTGCGCGTCGCGATGCGGGTGAACTCCACCACCGTCGCCCGCAGATTCTCCGTGCTGGTCTGGGTCACCGGGAAGGTTGCGGTGATGCGCCGATAGTCGTCGGCGGCGCGCCGCGCCTCGATGGTTTGATTCTCCGCCTGCCCGCCCACGTCCAGCGCCTCGAGCCATCTCGCGCCGGCGGTGAGCGCGCAGAGCGAGAACACGGCGGCGCCTGTGGCCAGGATGCCGCGCTGCAGTTGCCACACTTGGTAGCGCCGGCGGTCTTCGCGGTTGGCGAACTGCTCGCGCGGCGGTTTTTTCGCGGCGAGATGAACGTAGTACGCTTCGGCCGCCGCGCCCGGAGGCAGCGACGTGAGCCCCGCGGCACGCGCCGCATCGTCGGCATCCACGGTGCGGAACGTCAGGCGCGCGTCGGAGCCGAGCACCTGCTCGAAGGTGCGGCGCTCGCCCGGCGGTGCGACCACCAGCACCTGGATCGGCGCGCCCTCGCGCGGCAGTGCGCGCAGGGTGGCGAGATACTGCGCCAGGCGGTGGGTTTCGGAGCGCACGAAGAGCGCGAGCGCCTGCGGCGCGGTGTCGACGGTGCGCTCGAGGCGGGCGAAGCGCAGCCTTCCGTCCTCGATGAAGCTCTGGCGCAGGCCGGCGCGATCGGCCGTGACCAGGAAGGCGCGGCCTGCCTTCACGCCGAGCCGGGCGGCGAGCCGCGGCGCGAGCAGCGGCGCCGAGTAAACGCCGGCGAGGCGGGCTCCGGCCTCCTCGAGCGCGTCCAGCCAGGGGGAAAACTGCTGCGTGTTGGTGAACGAGGCGAGCAGCACGCGCTCGTTGCGCCTTTCGTCCGTCGCCACCTGGCCGAGCGAAAACGCCGCGGCGAGCCGCGTGTCGCGATAGCGCTGCGCGAGCCGACGCCGCAGCACGGCGTCGCGATCGGCGCCGCGCAGAAAGGGAATCTGCTCTTCGTGGAAGTCCTCGCCCGGCACGTCGGCGACCAACGCGAGCAGCGTGCCGCGCCGGCCGCGCAGATAGTCGCGGAACTCGGCGACGCCGGCCTCGCTCGTCTGGAACCTGGCGTCGAGCCGCAGCGCCGAGCCGGAGGCCGTGTAGAGGTGGTTCTCTTCCGCGGTGAAGTAGAGGATGCGGCGCACGGGCTCAGAACTTCATCTTTGAGATCGTGTCGTAGACCGGCCCGAGCACGGCCAGCATGACCCAGCCGAGCACCAACCCCAGCACCACGGTGAGCGCCGGCTCGATCATCGCCTGGAGCTTGCCGATGGCCTCGCGCACCTCGCGGTTGTAGAAATAGCTCACGTTGAGCAGCGCCGTGTCGAGCGCGCCGGTGGCTTCGCCGATACGTAGCATACGGATCACCAGCGGCGGGAACAGCGCCAGGTCGGCGAAGGCGGCGCTCGTGTTCTTGCCGTCTGCGATCTGCTGCCCCGCCATGCGCAGCGCGTTCTCGAGCGGTTTGTTGCCGACGATCTCTTCGCAGCTGCGGATGGCGTCGAGCACCGTGATACCCGAGGCGTACATCATGGCGAAGCTCGAGGCGAAGCGCGACAGGATGATCTTGCGCAGGATCGGACCCACCAGCGGCAGGCTGATCTTCATGTGATCCACCGTGTAGCCGACCTTGGGATTGTTCTTCATCGCGAACCGCAGGCCGATCCACGCCAGGATCGGCGCCGCGATCAGGGTCCACCAGTAGCCGACGAAGAAGTCCGACACCGCCATCAGCACGCGGGTCTGCAGCGGGATCTGCTGTCCCATGTTGCGGATGAACCCGGTCATCTGCGGCACCAGGTAGATCATCAGGAAGAAGAACACCAGCACCACGATGCTCGCGACGAACGCCGGGTACATCACCAGCTTCTTGGTCTGCGCGGCGAGCTCGTCTTCCCACTTCAGGGACTCGGTCAGCGAGGCGAGCACCTCCGCCAGCCTTCCGGTCTGCTCGCCCGAGCGGATCAGGCTCACGAACACCTTGCTGAACACCTCGGGGAACTCGCCCAGGGCCGAAGACAGGGTCTTGCCGCCCTCGATCGACTCGATCAGCCCCGAGATGACCTCGCGGAAGCGCGCGTTTTCGAGGCTCTCGCGCAGGTCGGTGAGCCCCTCGATCAGCGGCACCCCGGCCTTGGCGAGCTGCTCGAGGTGGAAGCAGAAGTTGATGAGGTCCTGGCGCGCGACGCGCCCGCCGCCGATGAGGCGGCTTCTTTGCTCGGTGGGCGCACCGGTAATGAGGTCGAGCCCCATGCGCGCGAGACGCTGCTCGAGGTCGAAGAGATTCACCGCCTCGACCCGCCCGGCCACGTTCTTGCCCTGCGCGTTCACCGCCCGGTATGCGAAGAGGGCCATCAGATCAGATCATCCCCTCAGCTCATCCGATCGGTGAGATCGACCACGCGCATGACCTCGTCGAGGCTGGTCGCGCCCGCCCGTGCAAGGCGCACCCCGTCGTCCGCCAGCGTCTTGAAGCCCTGAGCGTGGGCGGCGGTGAGAATCTCGCGCGCCGTGGCGCGCCGCGCCACCAGCTCGTCGATCGTCGCGTCGATCTTGAGCAGCTCCAGAATCGCCTGCCGGCCGCGGTAGCCCTGGTACTCGCATTGCTCGCAGCCGACAGCCCGGTAAAGCGCCGCGGGCTCGGTCGGCGAGAGGCCGAGCAGGCGCCGTTCCTTCACGTCTGGATCGTAGGACTGGCGGCACGTGCGGCACAGGCGCCGCACCAGGCGCTGCGCCAGGATGCCGATGATGTTGCCGGCGAGGATGTCGGGCAGGATGCCGATGTCGAGCAGGCGCGGGAACGCACCCACCGCCGAATTGGTATGCAGCGTCGAGTACACCTGGTGACCGGTCATCGCGGCGCGGAATGCCATTTCGGCGGTCTCGCGGTCGCGGACCTCGCCCACCAGGATGACGTCAGGGTCCTGGCGCATCATGGCGCGGATGCCGTTGGCGAAATCGAGCTTGGCGGCCTCGGCCACCGACGTCTGCCGGATCAGCGTCATCGGGTACTCGACCGGGTCCTCGAGCGTCATGACGTTGATGGCATCGGAATTGATGTGGTTCAGGATCGAGTACAGCGTGGTGGTCTTGCCGCTGCCGGTCGGCCCGGTCACCAGGATGATGCCCTCGGGGCGGGCGATCATGAGCTTGAGCAGCTCGAGCTGCGCCTCCTCGAGGTTCAGCTTGTCGAGCGGCACGATGCCCTTCTGCCGATCCAGAATCCGCAGCACCAGGTTTTCGCCGTGGGTGGTCGGCAGGCTCGCGACGCGGAAATCCACCACCCGGCCCGACATGGTGGCCGAGATGCGCCCGTCCTGCGGCGCGCGCGTCTCGGCGATGTTCATCTTCGCCATCACCTTGATGCGCACCGCCATCGCCGGCCAGTAGGTCTTGTGCAGGCTGCGGATCTGGCGCAGCACGCCGTCGATGCGATAGCGGATGCGCAGGAAATTCTGCTCGGGCTCGAAGTGAATGTCGGAGGCTGCGCGCTCCACCGCGTCGGCGAGCAGCGCCGAGATCAGGCGCACCACCGGCTGCGAGTACTCGTCGCCTTCGGCGAGGGTAGCGTAGTCGATCTCGCCGGTCTCGATCTCGCGCAGGATGCCGTCGATCGAGAACTCGTGGCCGTAGTAGTGCTCGATCGCGCGCTCGATCTCCGACTCGCCGGAGAGCCGCAGCTCGATCTCGAACTCGCCGTTCAGGTGGGCGCGCAGCTGGTCCACCGCGACGATGTTGTTGGTGTCGGCGAGGGCGACGATGAATTTCTTGTGCTGGCGATCGACCGCGACCGGAAAGATGCGATAGCGCCGCGCCACGTCGCGCGGCAGCAGCTTGAGCGCCGCCGGATCGACGATGATGTGCGAGAGATCGACCGACTGCATGCCGAGCTTCTCGGACAGGGCATCGCGCAGCGTCGCCTCGGAGACGAAGCCGAGCTGCACCAGCAGGCGTCCGACCGGCACGTGCGACTTCGTCTGCTCGAGCAGCGCGATGCGCAGCTGGTCCTCGGTGAGGATCCCCTGGTCGATCAGGATCTGCCCGATGTGGCGCTTGACCTGGGGATTGGCGGGCGAATTCAGGCGGCTCTCCTGCCGGTCCTGCTCAGTTGCCGAGCTGGGCGGCGCGGGTGCGCGCGGCGGCGAGATCGAAGCTCGCGCCGTGCTTTTCCGCGAGCGCAACCGCACGCCGGTAATAGTCGGCCGCGAGCTTGGACTGGCGCAGGTGGTCGAGGCTGACCGCAAGGTTGAAAGCGAAGTCCGGGTTGTCCGGATCCGCGGCCATGGCCTTGAAGTAGGCCTGCTGCGCCTCGGCCCAGCGGCCCTGCTGCGCGAGCTGGTTGCCCAGGGTGAAATGCAGCACGTTGGCGCCCGGATCGGCCGCGAGCAGGTTCTTCACGCGGCTCTCGGTGGCGAGCGGATCGAGGCGGCTCGCGCGCAGGGCGAGGAGCCCCGCCTGGGCGTTCGAGTCGCTTGGATCATTCTGCAGCACGCGCAGGTAGGCGGCTTCCGCCGACTCGTATCTCCCGGATCGAACATCGGTCGCCGCCAGGCCAAGCAGCGCATCGCGGTTGCCCGCATCTTCCCGTAGCGCGGCTTGGTAGTCCGAACGCGCGGTGCCGAGGTCGCCTGCAAGATAGGCGGCATAGCCCGAAGCGACCTTCGGATCGATCTGCGGCGGCTGGCGAGTCTGCGTCACCGGTGCTTCGGCGAGCCTCGCTTGAGGCAGCGGCGCAGAGCGCGGCGTCGAGCGCGGCGCGGGCGGCGCCGCGACCCGGGTGGCGGGCTCGGGCGCGAGCGGTGTGGCTTCGCGCGGCAGCCCGGGAATGGCAGCCGGGGTGGCGGTCGTCGCGGCCGTCGGCCGGGCCTCGGGCGCCGGAGCCGGCGCGGCCGCCTGCTGTGCCGCGCGCGGCGGATTGAGATTCACGAGCGGCGGCGGCGGGCGAAGCTGGTACCAGAAATACACGACGATGCCGATGGTGGCCAGGCCGAGCGATGCAATCGCGATCTGGAAATGCAGGCGTGGATTCGGCTCCTTGAACTTGGCCTCGAAGACCTTGCGCGCGATGGCGCGGTCGGCGGCCTGCGGCGCCTCGAATGCCTGGCCCTGCGGCGCAGGCTCGGGCGGGCGCGGCGCGATTTCTTCGCTGAGGATCTCGAGCGGTTGCCGGATGTCGGGCAGCTCGGCGCGCGTGAGCACCGCCTTCTCAGGGACCGACGGCTCGTTCTCGATGCGCAGCTCCGGCGCTGGGGGCTCGCCTTTCGCGCGGCGTTGCGCCTCTTCCTTGGCCTTCTCGGCCTTCTTCAGCGCCTCGAGGAGCAGGCTCATGTCAGTTGCCGCGCGGGTCCTGGCCCGGCAGAACCGGTGGCGCGAGGCGCTGGGGGTTGGGCCGGCGGAAGTAATCATCGCGCGGCAGCTGATCGCGGTAGTTGCGGAAGTCGCCTTCCAGGCTCGGATCCCGGATCACGGTCGCGCGAAGGAAGATCACGAGCTCGGTCTTGGCCGAGAGGTCGGCCCGGTTGGTGAGCAGCTCGCCGATGAACGGCAGGCTGCGCACGCCCGGAATGCCGGACTCGTTGTTTTGCACGAAGTCCTGCATCAGGCCCGCGAGCACGGCGATCTCGCCGTTTTGCAGGCGCAGGATGGAGTCGAACTCGCGGGTTTCGAACACCGGGATGTCGTTCTGGGTGTTCTGGCCCTGCAGCGCCGGGTTCGGATCGCGCACGCTGTCGACGCGCCGGCGAATGGTGGGACGCACGTTGAGCACGACCGCGTCGGCGTCGTTGATCTGGGGCAGCACCGCCATCATGAAGCCCTCGGCGGCGATGTTGGGCGTCGTGGTGAACGAGGCGGCCACCACCGCGGTACCGCCGGCGACGGTGACCGGCGTGGTCGACGGGGTCAGCGTGAAATAGATGATGTCGCGCGTGACGCGCAGGATCGCCGTCTGGTTGTTGAGGACCGAAAGGCGGGGGCTCGAAAGCACACGCACGTCGCCGAATTGCTCGAGCAGGCTCAGGGTCGATGTGAAATTGCGCGCCGCATTGGCGTAGCCGAGGGTGAACGGGGTCAGGCTGAAGCCCGGCGTGAGCGACGTCGTCGGCGGGACCGCCGGCTGGCTCAGGCTGAAGCCGGTACCGGGGCGCAGCCGCGCCCATTCGATGCCGCGCTGGTACTCGTTCCTGAGCTGCACCTCCGCCACCGTCGCCTCGATCAGCACCTGCCGCTTTGCGCCGGCGAGCACCTGGTCGAGGAATTCCTGGACGCGTTCGTGCTGCTTCGAGCTCGCACGCACGTAGAGGACGCCGCTCTCCCGGTTGCCGATGACCGAGGCGGCCTCCTGGTAGGTGGCTTGCGGCGGGATGCCGAACGCGGGCGGCTGCGCGGGCGCGGCGCCCGGGAGGGCGGGCGCCGCCTGGGCGACCGGCGTCGCCTGCGCGAGCTGGGTGCCCGCAGGGATGACCTTGTCGGTCTCGCGCAGAATGTCCTTCACGTTCTGGGTCAGCGACTCCCAGAGCTTGTTTTCAGCGACGACATCGATCTGTGCCGTGCCGCCGGTGGTGGTGGTCGTGGTCGGCGTGGTGGCGCTGCCGCCCGTGCCGAACTGCGTGGACGCCGTCGACTGCATCTTCACGTTGCGGCTCGCGCTGAGGTAGTCGATCTTGTA
Source organism: Burkholderiales bacterium (assembly GCA_045810245.1). Lineage (GTDB taxonomy): Bacteria > Pseudomonadota > Gammaproteobacteria > Burkholderiales > SG8-39 > SCGC-AG-212-J23. Next base: position 6,837 of record JBJMWH010000104.1, read on the forward strand.
AGTCCGCAGGTAAGGCGAGTCGCGCATGACCACCAGGTTGTCGCCCTGGATCTCGTAGCGCATGTCGACCTGCCGCGCGATGCGTGAGAGGAGCTGAGGCAGCGTCTGGTCGATGGCGTTGAGCGTCACGCTCCCCGTGACATCCGGATGAATGTCGACGTTGAGGCGCGCGTCGCGCGCAAGCGCGAAGAGCAGCTCGTGGACGCGCACATTGTTCACCACCACGCTGTAGGTTTCGGGCCGAGCCGACGGCTTGGGCTTCGGAAGGATCGGCGAGATCTGCACCGGGGCCGGGATGTCGGCTTCGGCGCGCGCCTCCGGGGCCCGGATGTGCGTGGCCGCTGGCTTCGGCGGCGTGTGGCCGCAGCCCGCTGCGAACGCCGCGAGCAATGCGGCTGCGCCCAGTCTCCCCAGCGTCATCGTGAGAACTCCCTCGGGCGGGAAGCATACCATGAGTGTTGCCTGAGGAAAGTCGTGTAAGCGCCTGTCACGCAGGGATTTTTTATCTTCCAGTTCAAATTTGACTGCGCAGTTCCCCAAAACTGCGCAGCTCGGTCCGGAAGGCTTCCTGATACCGCGGCGGAAGGCGCTTTTCGGCAGCCGCCGCCTGGTCACGGGTGGGGAACTCGCCGTACACGACACGCAGGCGGAACACGCCGGCGTCCTCCATCGGGATGATGAAAAGCTCTCCGAGCTGGACGAAGTCGCGCGCCCGGAGGAGAAACCGCTCCATGCGCGCCGGATCGCTGTTATCGGTAGTGAAGAGCTCGATCGAGTACGCCTCGTCCGCAGCCCGGTCGAGCACGGCGCGAGCGGCCGCGATGCGTTCGGCGAGCAGACGATGACCGGCCGGCGAATAGCGCTCGAGCCGTCCGGCTTGCTGCGCGCCGAGGTGAGACGGAGCCCTCGGAGCGCTCGCCGCGCTGTGCGCGGGCGTAGGTTCGGGCGCACCCGTGGCGCTGGCCTGCGGCGCAGAGCCCGGGACGGCGTTGATCGCGCCCACTGCCGGCGGCG
>JBJMWH010000105.1:0-11001 GCA_045810245.1 Burkholderiales bacterium
CGGCATCGGCATCGGCGGCACCGCGGAGAAAGCCATGCTGATCGCCAAGGAATCTCTGATGGAGCCGATCGACATGGCCGAGCTCAAGGCACGCGGCCCGAAGAGCAAGGTCGAGGAAATGCGTATCGAGCTCTACGACAAGGTGAACGCCCTCGGCATCGGCGCGCAGGGCCTCGGCGGCCTGTCGACGGTGCTGGACGTAAAGATCCGCACGTACCCCGTGCACGCAGCGAACCGCCCTGTTGCGATGATTCCAAACTGCGCCGCGACCCGCCACGCACATTTCGTGCTCGACGGCTCGGGCCCCGCCGAATTCGAGGAGCCGAAGCTCTCCGACTGGCCGTCCGTCACGTGGAAGCCCGACGCCAGCTCCAAGCACGTCGATCTGAACAAGCTGACCAAAGAGGAAGTGGCCTCATGGAAGCCGGGGCAGCGCCTGCTGCTTTCAGGAAAGCTGCTTACGGGACGCGACGCGGCGCACAAGCGCATTCAGGACATGCTGGCCAAGGGTGAGAAGCTTCCAGTAGATTTCACCAATCGGGTGATCTACTACGTCGGCCCGGTCGATCCGGTGCGCGACGAAGTAGTGGGCCCAGCCGGCCCCACCACCTCCACGCGCATGGACAAGTTCACCGACACGATGCTCGGCCGGACCGGGCTCATTGCGATGATCGGCAAGGCCGAGCGCGGCGCGGCGGCGATCGAATCGATCCGCAAGCACAAGGCGGCGTACCTCATCGCGGTCGGCGGCGCGGCCTACCTCGTGGCGAAGGCGATCCGCAAGTCGCGCGTGGTCGGCTTCGCCGATCTCGGCATGGAGGCGATCTACGAGTTCGAGGTCGAGGACATGCCGGTCACCGTCGCGGTCGACGCGAACGGCACCTCGCTGCACGCGAGCGGGCCGGCGCACTGGTCGAAGAAGATCATCGAGCTCAAGCTTCCCGTTTCCGCGGCCTAGTGGCGAGGCCGCCCGCCCTCACCGACTGGCGAGCGGTCTGGGCCGTCTTCGCCGCCGGCCTCGCCGCCGGCGCGTACATGACCAAAGTGGCTCCGGCGCTGCCCGCCATGCGCGCCGAGCTCGGACTTACGCTGGTCGAGTCGGGGCTGATCGCCACGACGTTCAACATCATGGGCATGGCGGTGGGCATGCTCGCCGGCGTGGTGTGCGACCGGTTCGGCCACAAGCGCCTCGCGCTCGCCGGCCTCGTGGTGATGGCGCTCGGCGGCGTGCTCGGTGCCACGGCGGGCGGCTTTACGCTCCTCATCTTCTCGCGCTTTCTCGAGGGCATCGGGTTCGTGCTGTTCGCCGTGTGCGCTCCGACGCTGATGTCGGCGTCTGCCGCGACCGCGCGCGACCGCGCCCGCGCGCTCGGTCTGTGGAGCGCATACATGCCCTCGGGTGGCACGCTCGGGCTTCTCGCCGCTCCGCTCTTCATTGCCGTCTCCGGCTGGCGCGGCTTCTGGTTCGCGCTCGCCACGGCCGCGGCAGCCGCGGCGCTGCTCTTCGCGCATGCGGTGCCGCCGACGCGCTACGGCGAGGTACGCTCGCTGCGCCTCGTGGTCGAGTCGCTCGAGAGCACCGGCAACCTGGTCATGGCCGCGCTCTTCCTTTGCTACGTCGCGCAATGGAGCTCGGTGATGCTATGGCTGCCTACATTCCTCGCCGACGAATACGCAGTCTCGGCGGGTGCCGCCGCATTGGCCACCGCGCTCATGGTGCTCGTCAACGTGCCGGGAAACCTGCTCGGTGGATGGCTCCTCTCCCGTGGTGTGCCGCGCGGACCGCTGATCATCGCCGGCGCGCTCGTCGCAGCGGCCTGCGAAGCCGGCATGCTGGCCGCGTCGCTGCCCGGGCCGCTGCGCTTCGCGCTGGTCCTCGCCTTTTCCGTGTCCGCCGGGGTGATCCCGGCGTCGATCTTCGCCGGTCTGCCGGTGCACGCGCGAACCCCTCAGCACATCGCCACCGCGAACGGCCTCGTGCTGCAGGCCTCGCAGGCCGGCCAGTTCGTGGGTCCCCTCGCCCTGGCGTGGATCGCCTCGCGCTACGGCGGCTGGAATGCCGCCCTCTGGCCGATGCTTGGCTTCGCCGCACTTGCCGCGTGCTGCGGCGCGCTCCTGGGAAGAATCGAGAAAAGGCTGCCGGCGCGGCGCTAGAATCGCCGCATGCCCCAAGTCCATGTCTGCGAAGTCGGGCCGCGCGACGGCCTGCAAAATGCCAAGCACCTCATGCCGACCGAAGCCAAGAAGGCCTGGATCCGCGCGCTCGCCCGCGCCGGCCTGCGCGAGATCGAGGTCGGCTCGTTCGTTCCGCCGAAACTGATCCCGGCCATGGCGGACACCGGCGAGATTGTGCAAGACGCGGTGAAAATAAAGGGATTGAAGGTGGTGGCGCTGGCGCCGAACCTCAAAGGCTTCCAGCGCGCTATTGAATCCGGCGCGCACAAGGTGACCTTCCCGGTTTCCGCCAGCCGCGAGCACAGCCTCTCGAACGTGCGCATGACGCCCGAGCAGATGGTCGAAGAGGTACGCAAGTGCGCGCAGTTCCCGCACGCGGGCGTCGAGATCGAGGGCGCGGTGTCCACCGCGTTCGGCTGCACCATGCAAGGGGCGGTGCCCGAGGACGACGTGGTGCGCATCGCCGCCGCGCTCGCCGAGTTCTGCGACGGCGTCGCGCTCGCCGATACCGTCGGCTACGCCAATCCGGCGCAAGTGAAGCGCCTTTTCTCCAAAGTTAGAAAAGGCATTGGAGAAAAGCTGCAAGGCGCCCACTTCCACAACACGCGCGGCCTGGGGCTCGCCAACGCCCTCGCCGCCTACGAGGAAGGCGTGCGCCACTTCGACAGCTCGATGGCCGGCCTCGGCGGCTGCCCGTTCGCACCGGGGGCGAGCGGCAACGTGATCACCGAGGACCTCGTGTTCATGTTCGAGGCCATGGGCATCTCGACCGGCATCGACCTCGAGCGCCTGTTCGAGGCGAGGGACATCCTGATCCAGGGCATTCCGGATGAGCCGGTGTACGGACACACGCCGCTCGCCGGCTTGCCAAAGGGATTCAGCGCGCATGCCTGAGCCTGCGGTCCTCGCCGCGCGCGAAGGCGGCGTGGCCACGCTCACCTTGAACCGGCCGCGGGCGCTGAATGCGCTGGATCGCGATCTCACGCTCGCGCTGCGTGAAAGCGTGCTCGCCGCGGAGCACGATCCCGCCGTGCGCTGCCTGGTGCTGCGCGGCGGCGAGCACTTCATGGCGGGCGGCGATCTCAAGTGGTTCAGTACGCTGGTCGAAGGCCGCTCGAGCGCTGAGAACCGGGTCCAGTTCGAAGCCCTCATCCACGAGGTCCATACCGTGATCCTCGCGCTGCGGCGCATGCCGAAACCGGTTTTGGCGAGCGTGCGCGGCGCGGTGGCCGGATTCGGCATGAGCCTCATGATGGCGTGCGACCTCGCGCTCGCCGCCGACAGCGCCTATTTCACGCTCGCCTACACGCTGATCGGCACGAGCCCTGACGGCGGCTCCACGTTTTCGCTGCCGCGCAGCGTCGGCCAGAAGAAAGCGATGGAGATCGCGCTTCTCGGCGAGCGCTTTGACGCTGCCACGGCCGAGAGGCTCGGGCTCGTCAACCGGGTGGTTGAACAGGAAACACTCGAAGAGGAGACCGCGAAGTTGGCCGCGCGGCTGGCGGCGGGCCCCACCGCGGTCTACGCGCGCACCAAGGCGCTGCTGAACGGCTCGCTCAACGCGAGCCTCGAGTCCCAGCTCCAGCGCGAGGCCGAAGCGTTCGCGCAGAGCGCCTCGGAGCCGGACTTCCGCGAGGGCCTTGCGGCGTTCATCCAGAAGCGCAAGCCGCAGTGGCAACGCTGAAGGGAAAGACCCTCTTCATCACCGGCGGGAGCCGCGGCATCGGGCTTGCCATCGCCTTGCGCGCCGCGGCCGATGGCGCGAATGTCGTCATCGCGGCAAAGACGGTCGAGCCGCATCCGAAGCTCCCCGGCACCATCCACACCGCGGCGCGCGAGATCGAGGCGGCGGGCGGACGCTGCCTGCCGGTGCAGTGCGACATCCGCGAGGAGGCGCAGATCGCAAGGGCGGTGGCCGAGGCGATGGAGCGCTTCGGCGGTATCGACATCCTGGTGAACAACGCGAGCGCCATCAGCCTCACCGGCACCCTGGAAACGCCGATGAAGCGCTTCGACCTGATGTTCGGCATCAACGTGCGCGGCACCTACGCCGCCTCGCAGGCCTGCATCCCGCAGCTCGCGAAAGCCGCCAACCCTCACATCCTGACCCTCTCGCCGCCGCTCAACCTCGAGCCCAGATGGTTCAAGCCGCACGTCGCCTACACCATGGCGAAGTACGGCATGAGCATGTGCGTGCTCGGCATGGCCGAGGAGCTGCGCAAGGCCGGCATCGCCGTGAACGCGCTCTGGCCGCGCACCATCATCGCCACCGCCGCGTTGCAGATGATCCCGGGAATCGACCCGCGCGCGGGGCGCAAGCCCGAGATCATGGCCGACGCGGCGCACTGGATCCTCACCCAGCCCTGCCGCGAATGCAGCGGCAACTTCTTCATCGACGAGGACGTCCTGCGCCGCGCCGGCGCGAGCGACTTCCGCAAGTACGCGATGGATCCGGAGCGCACGCTGCGGACCGATCTTTTCCTGGACTAGCGTGCTTCCGCTCGAAGGCGTGCGGGTGGTCGAGTTCGGGCACATGGTGATGGGGCCCTCTTGCGGCCTGGTCCTCGCTGATCTCGGCGCCGAAGTCGTCAAGATCGAGCCGCTGAAGGGCGACAACACGCGCCGCCTCGAGCACGCCGGGTCGGGCTTCTTCCCGGTGTTCAACCGGAACAAGAAAAGCCTCGCCGTCGACCTTCGACATCCCGAAGGAAACAAATTGGTGCTGAAGCTCCTCGGGACGGCCGACGTGCTGACGGAGAACTTCCGCCCCGGCGCGCTCGACAAGCTCGGCTTCTCCTACGCCCGGCTGAAAGAGGACCACCCCCGCCTCATCTACTGCTCGCTCAAAGGCTTCCTGCACGGTCCGTACGAGCATCGCCCGGCGCTCGACGAGGTCACGCAGATGATGGGCGGCCTCGCGTACATGACAGGGCTGCCCGACCGGCCGCTGCGCGCGGGCGCCTCCGTGGTGGACATCATGGGCGGCACCTTCGCCGCCGTCGCCATCCTCGCCGCGCTGCGCAGCCGCGAATCGACCGGCCGCGGCATGCAGGTGACGAGCGCGCTCTTCGAAAGCACCGCCTACCTCGTCGCCCAGCACATGGCGCAGTTCGAGCTCACCGGCGAGGCGCCGCCGCCGATGTCGGTCAAGCGCCCGGCCTGGGGCGTCTACGACATCTTCGAGACCGCCGGCGGCGGACGCCTCTTCATCGGCGTGGTGACCGACACGCAATGGGAAGTGTTCTGCCGCGAGTTCAATGAACAATCCCTTGGCAAGGACCCGCGGCTCAAGACCAACGCTCAGCGCGTCAAGGAGCGCGCCTGGCTCATCCCGCGCCTCAACCAGCTCACGCGCCAGCACTCGCAGGTCGAGCTCGCCGCCAAGCTGGAGGCGATCGGCATGCCGTTCGCGCCGATCGCCAAGCCCTGGGACCTGCTCGACGATCCGCACCTCAACGCCTCGGGCGGCCTGCTCGAGACGCGCGCCCGCGGCAAGACGATCCACGTGCCGGCGCTGCCGGTCGCGCTCGACGGCGAGCGCCTGCGCAAGCGCGCCGATCCGCCCCGCGTCGGCGAGCATGCGATGGAATTGCTCGAGTCGCTGGGCTGTTCACCACAGGAAATCGATAGCCTGCGCGACCGCGGTATAGTCGCGCTCCCCCAGTCTTCACCAACTACGGAGGAGGAACCATGAAGCTGAAAGCCGTTCTCGCAGGAATCACGTTCGCAGGACTCGCCGTTGCCGCCGCCGCGCAGGAGCGTCCGCCGTACGGGCCCGAGGTCACCCTCGACCAGGCGAAAAAGATCGCGGCCGGCGCGAACGCGGAATCGAAGAAGAACGGCTGGCGCATGGCGATCGCGGTCGTCGATAACCACGGCTTCCTCGTCTACTACGAGCGCATGGACGACACCCAGATCGGCAGCGTGGACGTGGCGATCGACAAGGCCAAGGCTGCGGCGATGTACCGGCGCCCGACCAAGGCGTTCGAGGACGGCATCGCCAAGGGCCGCAACGCGCTCCTGGGCTTGCGCGGCGCCACGCCCATCGAAGGCGGCATTCCCATCATGGTCGGCGGAAAAGTCATCGGCGGAATCGGCGTGAGCGGCGCCAACGCCGATCAGGATGCGGCCGCAGCGGCGGCGGGACTGAAGCTGCTGCAGCCATGATGCATCCGGGCCGGCGCAGGATTTTGCAGGGCATGGTTGCCCTCGGAGGCGCGCTTGCGGTCGGCGGCTGCGCCACGGGCGGCGGCAGCCCGCTCGGCGCCGGCACGGGCGGCAGCGCCCGCCTCTCCGGCGGACGCGTCTCGGTGCGGTGGCTTGGGGGCGGCGTCGCCGAGCTGGCGACGCCGGACAACAAGCAGATGGCTTACGCCGACGCCTGGTTCTGGAACAACGCCGGCTGGTCGCGCTTCAACGTGCCGAAAGCGCCCGAGTACGCGAGCAAAGAAGCGTTCGCGCAGTACGTGCGAGGCAAGAACCCGGAGGCCGTGTTCATGCTCCTCACTCACGACCACGGCGACCATATGGGCGATTACTTCGATGCGCTGAAGGCGCTGGTCGACGCCGGCGTTCCAGTGATGACCGCCGGCCAGAGCGACCTGATGCGCGCCCCGAACGGCCTGGTGCCCGAGTTCAAGAAGACCGGCCTGGACAACACCAAGATCGTCGTCAACGGCGGATCCGGCATCAACTTCGGCGGTACCGGCCGCCACGGCGCCATGAGCGCCCGCCTGGTGCCCGCGGTGCACTCGACTTTGCACGCTTTTCCCGCCGCCGGCTTCATCCTCGACATCGGCGGCACCCGCGTCTACATCAGTGGCGACACGGACTTGTTCGGTGACATGAAGCTGGTGGGGGAGCGCTACCAGCCGAACGTCGCCCTCGTCTGCGTCGGCGGCGGCCCGAATACCATGGATCCTGCGGAGGCGGCGCTCGCCTGCCAATGGCTCGGGGTGCAGCACGCCGTACCTGTCCACTATGCCCACAACGCGAACGTGCTTGGCGTCCAGGCGGGCGAGGATTTCCGCAAGGCTATGGCCCGGATCGCTCCGACGGTGCAGGTTACGGTCATGAATCCCGGCGAGACGCGGGTGATCCAGACCTGAGCTCGCCAGCCCTCAGGCTCGTTTCAGGCAGCCACTACGTTGCGTGGCGCGCCTTGCACGAACGCCTCCACGTTGTCGATAAGCTGGTCGGCGAGCGCCTGCATGGCTTCACGGCTCGACCAGGCGACGTGCGGCGTGACGATCAAGTTGGGCAAGTCGAGCTCGAGAAGCGGATTGCCGGTGCGCGGCGGCTCGACCGAGAGAACGTCGAAGCCAGCGCCCCCAATCACACCGCTGCGCAGCGCTTCGGCCAGCGCCGGCTCGTCGACCAGCCCGCCGCGCGCGGTGTTGATGAGAAGCGCCCCCGGCTTCATGCGCGCAAGCTCGCGCGCGCCGATCAGGTTTCGCGTCTGTGCGGTGAGCGGCAGATGCAGCGTGATCACGTCCGATTCGCGCAACACAGTATCGAGCGGCACGAATTGGACGCCTTCGGCCTTGGGCGGGGCATGGTCGGCAAAGAGCACGCGCATGCCGAAGCCGCGCGCGATCCGCGCCACGCCCTGGCCAATCGCGCCTTCGCCGAAGATGCCGATGGTGCTGCCGTGCAGGTCGCGGACCGGATGCCCCGACAGGCAGAACTGCTCCGATTTTTGCCACAGGCCGCGCGCGACGTCCTGCCGATAGGCAAGGAGGCTTCGCCGCAGCGCCAGGATGAGCGCAAAGCTGTGCTCCGGCACGGTGTTCACCGCGTAGTTGCGAACGTTGCACACGACGACGCCGCGCGCGCGGCAGGCGGCCACATCGATGTTGTCGGTGCCGGTTGCCGACACCGCCACCAGGCGCAGCCGCTGGAGCTGGCCGAGGATGGCCGCCGGAAGCGGCGTCTTGTTGACGATCGCGATCGTGGCGTCGCGGAGCAAGGCGGCGACTTCTCCCGTCGCGACGCGATCGTGCTCGACCCAGGTATGCGCAAACGACGGCCTGCGCACGGTCGCTTCGATCGAGCCGCGCTCGAGAAAGACGATGTGCTCGAGCGTTTTGGCCTCAGCTCTTATCGAGGGCCATGCGCCCCGGCCCGAACGTCGCGACGAAAAACAGACCGCCGATGATGGCGATGTTCTTCAGGAAGTGATTGAGCTGGTTGCCGTACTGCGCCGGCTCGACCTGCCAGAAGCGGTGCGCCATCGCCGTCGCCACGGCGACGAACACGACAAGGAGCCACGCCGCCCAGCGCGTGCGCCAGCCGGTGGCGAGCATCAGGCCGGCGCCGAGCTCGATCACGATGGCGACGACCGCGATCGCGTCGGACGCCGGAAACCCGAGCTTCGCGAAGTAGCCGACCGTCGCGGCGTAGCCGAGAAGCTTGCGGGCCCCGGCTACAAGGAACAGCGCGGCGATGAATATCCGCGCCAGAAGCAGCAGGGTCGGCTGATGGTCGGTGGCATTTACATTTGCACTCATGGGTTCTCCCTTTTTTGCGTCGACGGCGCATTATCATGCGCCGCGTCGATGAGAACAAAGGCGATGCGGCAGGGCCGGGCGCCACGATTCACCCACGCGTGGTCGGTGCCTTGTTGCACCAGCACGTCGCCCGCGGCGAGATGCACCTCGCCGTCGTCGAGGATCATGTCGATCTCGCCGTCCATCACGACCGCGTAGTCGATGCTACGCGTCTTGTGCATGCCGGCATGCTTCGACTCGCTTTGAGCAGTCAGGCCCATTTCGCGGAGCACCGCGTCGCGGGACACCGCCTTTTGCTCGGGCGGAAACTCGACCACGCGGAAGATGCTGCCGAGCCGCGGCGGCGCCACGCCGATCTCGCGCTCGGAGCGGTCGGCAACTTGCGAGATGTCGGCGGGAGACTCCTCGGTGACCCAGAGCAGCGTCGAGACAAGGCCGGAGGCTTGCCTGAGCTTGCGGTTCGGAGCCGGGCCGTCGTAGAGCACGGTGCCCTTTCCGTTGCGCTGCCCGGTCACCACGCGGCGCGTCATTCGGGCTGGACGCCAGCCGCGCGCAGCGCCGCGCCGTATTTGTCGTAGTCGCGCTTGAGGATGGCGGCGAACTCCTCCGGCGCGCCGCCGGTGATCTGCAGCCCCGAGCTCTCCATGCGTTTCCTGACCTCCGGCTGCTGCAGCACGGCGTTGAATTCCGCGTTAAGCCGCGCGATGAGCGCGCGCGGCGTGCCCGGAGCGACCATCATGCCGTGCCAGGTCACGAGGTCGAACCCGGGAATCGCCTCGGCCATGACCGGCAGGTCGCCGAGCGGCCCGATGCCACGCTTGGGCGCGGTGGAGGCGATGGCGCGCACCTTCCCGGACTTGACATGGCCCACGGCGATGTTGACGACATCGAAGAGCAGGTTGATCTCGCCGCCCATGAGGCCGTTCAAGGCCGGCCCGTTGCCCTTGTACAGGACCATGAGCAGATCCGCCCCGGCGTGCGCGCGCAGCAGCTCGCAGCCTACCGAGGGAAGCGCGCCCGAGGCGCCGCAGCTCACCTTGCCGGGATTCGCCTTGATAAAGGCGAGCACCTCGGCCGTGGTCGCCGGCGGAAACGCCGGGTGCGCGATCAGCACCATCGAGGCGATGTCGAGGTGGATCACCGGCGCGAGGTCGCGGAACGGATCGATGCTCGCCTTGAGATAGAACGGATTGGTGATCACGCTCGGCACGACGAAGAGCACCGTGTGGCCGTCCGGCGCCGACTTGGAAGCGGCGGCGTGCGCGATGTTTCCCTGGGCGCCGGGGTGGTTCTCGACCACGTTGGGCTGGCCGGTGCGCTCGGCGAGCCCGGCGGCGAGAATGCGCGCGACCACGTCGGCCGGTCCGCCCGGCGCGAACGGCACGAGCCAGCGGATCGGCTTCGTCGGCCACGCGGGCTCCTGCGCCACCACGCCTGCAGAAAGGAGAATCAAAAGGACCAACACCGGAATCTGAAATGCGCTCTTCATCCCGTCACCTGGTAGCGGCCCTCGTGATCGCGGGAAAGTCTGCCGGAGCCGCGCAGGGCCTCGAGCTCGCGCACGATCTCCCGGCCGTCGCGGCTGCCCACCGCGGCCATCAGCTCGGCGAAGAACTTCGGCCCTTCAGCGAGCGCCGCTTGCAGCGACCCGAAGCGCTTGCCATCGAATTGGGGCGGTCGCGGCACGCGCTGTTCCAGCGACGCGGGCGTTTTGAAAGTCAAATCGAATCCCGCCTTGGCGCCGGTCGCTGCGCCGGCAAGCGACGGATCGAGCGGCAGCGTGCGCATGCCGGTGCAGACCACCAGATCGCGGTCGGCCTGGAATCGCGTGGCGAAGGCCCAGTCGACCTGCTCGTCGGAATAGATGTCGATGTCCGGATCGACCACGAAGACATGCTTGGCGTTTGCCAGGCTGCCGAACACCGCCGCAATGGCATTGCGCGCCTCGCCCGGAACGCGCTGGTTGAGCGCGACGCGCACGTTGTACATGCCGCCGCTGGAAGGCGTCGCGTAGACCGCGCGCGTTTCGCGCACCGCGGTCTCGAGCGAGCGCCACACCGTGACTTCCGTGCGCAGCGCGCAAAGCTGGGCGGTGTCGGTGCGCGCGAGCGACAGGCCGCCGATGGTCGCCGTCTGGAACACGGCGTCGCGACGCCGCGTGATCGCGGTGAGATGAAACACCGGGTTGCGTTTCACCGCGCCGTAGTAGCCGAGGAACTCGCCGTAGGGGCCTTCCGCCTCGACATGGCCGCCCGGGTGCAAATAGCCTTCGAGCACATATTCGGCGTCCGCAGGGACGCGCAGGTCCTGGCTCACG
>JBJMWH010000106.1:0-5519 GCA_045810245.1 Burkholderiales bacterium
CGCCGGTCTTCAGCCAGCCGTCGGCGGTAAATGCTTTCGCGGTCGCCTCGGGATTGTTGTAGTAGCCGCGCATGACGTTCCAGCCGCGCACTTGAATTTCCTTCTCATCACTAATTCTTATTTCCACGCCGGGCAGAGGAAGCGGTAAGCCATTTACGCGCAGCTCCTCGGGATCGCGCCAGTCGCTCATGACGACGTTGGGCGAGGCTTCGGAGAGGCCGTAGGCGGCGCAGATGTGCTTGGCACCGAGGACGTCGATGATCTGGCGCATCGTCTGCGGCCCGGCGGCGGCCCAGCCGCCGCGCAGCGAGAGCCTGCGCTTCGGGAAGTCGGCGTGGCCCATGAGCATCTGGAAGAGCGTGTCGTTGCCGGAGATGAGCGTGCAGCGCTCGCGCTCGAGCATCTCGAGCGCCGGGCCGGCATCGAAGGTCGGCAATGTCACGAGCGTCGCGCCGGCTACCAGTGCCATCAGCGCCGAGAGCGTCGAGCCGGCGACGTGGAAGAACGGCCGGCAGTTGAAGTAACGGTCGTCCGAGCGGATGCCGATTCGGGCGCCCGCGGCCCAGGCGTCGCGCAGCATGCCGTCGTGCGTAAGCATCGCGCCCTTGGGGTATGCGGTCGTGCCTGAAGTGAACTGGATCAACAAGACGTCATCGGGAAAAACAGAGCCAGGCCCAAACTTGTTTTCGGGGATACCGGCGGAAACATCCAGTGCGTTGGAAAAACCCATCTCGCGCACCATGGCGCCGAAGTCGATGTTGAGAAAACGCTCGACGTAGAACAGCGCCTTGCAGCCCGATTGCTTCAGGCAGAAATCGATCTCCGCGGCCTTGAAGCGCGTATTGACCGGGACGGTGACCGCGCCGAGGAGCGCCGCGCCGTAGAAGAGCGCGAGCCACTTCTCGTCGTTGCCCATGAGGATGCCGACTCGATCGCCGTGGCGGATACCCATGGCCTGCATCGCGCCCGCCGCCGCGCGCGCCTTGTCGAGCATCTGACCGTAAGTAAAGCGCCCGGTCTGCGTCACCAGCGCCTCGGCATTCGGGCCGCGCCGCGCGAGCACCTCGCCCAGCGTCTGCGGCTTCCAGCTCAAGGCTTGCCCATGCCTTTGCCCGAGGCGAGCTGTGCTTCGATCGCCATCAGCTCGAGGCCGAGCGCGCCCTGTGGGTCGAGCTCCACGCCGCGATCGATGCACTGCTTGGCGTAGCGGATCGCCTCGGGCGAGGCCGCGGCCACCGCGTGGGCGATGGTGGAGAGCTCTCGCTCGAGCTCGGCTTCGGCCACGACCCTCGAGACGAAGCCTGCGGCGCGGGCCTCTGCCGCCGTGAGACGGCGCCCGGTGAACATGAGGTCCTTGGCGAGGCGCTTGCCGATGGCGCGCGGCAGGCGCTGCGTCGCGCCCACGGAGCCGCGCATGCTCTCCGGCGTGCCGAAGCTCGCTTCCGGCGTGGCGACGATGAAGTCGCAAGCGGCGGCGATTTCCACGCCGGAGCCGAGCGCCGCGCCGTGCACCACGGCGACCGAGGGCATCGGCAGCGACTCGAGCGCGTGATAGGCGGCGAAGGCCTTCAGCCGGCGCGCGCGCACCTGGTCGACGCTCATGCCGGCGCGCTCCTTCACGTCGGCGCCGGCGCAGAACACCGGGCCATTCCCGCGCACGAATACCAACCTGATAACTGGGGCGACCTCTGAAGCAATGCGCCGCAGGTCTTCGCACATCTGGTCGTTCAGCGCATTGCGCGCATCGGGCCGGTTCAGCGTGATGGTCGCGACCGCACGCTCGACCGAATAGAGGACGGTCATGGCGGCGGCTCCCTTCCCAGCTCGGCGAGGATCTTGCGCGTGTGCTCGCCGAGCGCCGGCGGCCGCCCGATCTCCGGGTTGTCCCAGCCGAGGAACTTGTAGGGGAGCGCGAGCGCCTTGAATTCGCCCACACCCGGATAGTCGAAGCTGCCGACGAGGCGGCGCGCCCGCACGTGCGGGTCGTTCAGAATCTCAGCCACATCATTCACCGGGCCGACCGGCACTTCGGCGCGGTCCAGCCTTGCGATCAGCTCGCCGCGGTCGAGTTTCTCGATCGCCTCGGTGAGCACGCGCATCACTTCTTCGCGCCGTTCCACCCGGATTGCATTTGCATCAAACCCAGAGATGAACTCATCGAGTTCGAGCGCCTTACAGAGCGGCGCCCAGTGCTGGTCGCTCGCGGTGATATGCGCGTATTTCCCGTCGCGGCAGCGAAACGTCGCGGACGGCACGCGGCCCGGATGCTCGGTGCCAAGCCGCGGCGGCACCTCGCCGAGCGCGAAATAGCGCGCCGCCGCGAGCGTGAGCAGCGCCACCTGGCCGTCGAGCATCGAGAAATCGACGTAGCAGCCCTTGCCGGTCTGCGTGCGTCCCGCAAGCGCAGCGAGGATCGCGATGGCGATCCAGAGGCCCGAGGTGAGATCGGCGACCGGCAACCCGGGCTTCACCGGCCCGCCTCCTCGCTCGCCGGTGAGGCTCATAATCCCGCCCATCGCCTGGAACACGGTGTCGTAGCCCTTCTTGTGCGCGTATGGGCCGCTCTGGCCGAAGCCGGTGCACGAGACGTAGACGAGTGCCGGATTAAGCGAGGACAGCACCCCATAGTCGAGACCGTAGCGCCCGAGCGTCCCGACCGGAAAGTTCTCGAGCACGACGTCGGCCTTCTGCGCGAGCTCGCGGATCACCTGCCGGCCTTCGTCCGAGCGCAGGTCGACGGTGATCGACTCCTTGGAGCGGTTGCATGCGAAGTAGTAGGCGCTGTCTTTCTCGAGCTGCGGCTCGAAGCCGCGGGTCTCGTCGCCGCTTCCGGGCTGCTCGACCTTGATCACGCGCGCGCCAAGTTCGGCGAGGATCATCGACGCGAACGGGCACGCGAGCACTCGCGACAGATCCAGGATGGTCAAGTGTTCAAGCGGTTTCACTTGGACAGTTTCTCGAAATTGCGCATACGCCTATTTGTATCGCGGCCCCGCTCGAGCGCCGCCGCGAGCGGCAGGTCGGCCACCTCGTGAAACAGCCGCTTGGTTTCTGCCCTGGCAGCAGGAGCCATGGCAGCAAGCTTGTCGGCAAAGGAAAGGGCCTGAGGCATCAATTCCGCATCGGCGACCACGCGGTTCACCATTCCGAGCTCGAGCGCGCGCTCGGCGCCGATGGGCTCACCCAACGCGACCAGCTCGAACGCGGCTTTGCGTCCCACCTGGCGCACGAGGTTCGCCATCACGATGGCGGCGACGATGCCGTGTCTTGCCTCGGGATAGCCGAGCTTCGCACTGCTCGACATCACCGCGATATCGGCGGCGATCGCAAGGCCCGCGCCGCCGCCCATCGCGGCGCCATTGATCGCGCTCACGATCGGCTTCGAGATTCTCGAGAAGGCGAGATGGAGCTGCATCGTAAGCTCTGCGCGCTCCTCGGCCGCTTGCGGATCCTGCAAACCCTTGAACTCGGTCAGGTCGGCGCCCGCGCAGAACCCCTGCCCGGCGCCCGTCAGCACGACGCAGCCGATGCTTTCATCCTCGTCCGCGCGATGAATGGCTTCGAGCAGCGCATGGGTGAGCTCCGAGTTGAGCGCATTGCGCTTCTCCGGACGGTTCATCGTCAGAACGCGGACGGCGCCCCGGTCTTCCATAAGCAACACACTCATAGGGACGCAAGCCTCCGTCTCGCTTCTTCCGCTTCCGCAACCAGCCGGCGCATGATCTCGGCGGCCGGCAGGATCTCCTCGACCAGTCCCGCGCTCTGTCCCGCTTCGACCTTGCCCCACTCGACGTCGCCTTCCAGCGCGGCTTGTTTCAGGGACGAAGTCCTGTAGATCGAATCGAGTTCTTCCTTGCTGGCCCCGGCACGCTCCGCGGCCTCGTACTTCGCGGAGAAGGCGTTCCTGAGCTGTCGGATCGGCAGCCCGCCGCGGCCGACGAGCGTGGTCTCGTGCACGTCCGCCGCGAGCACGGCGCGCTTGTAGTTATCGTGCACGCTCGCTTCGGGGCTCGCGATGAAGCGCGTGCCGAGCTGCACCGCATCGGCACCGAGCGCAAGCAGCGCCGCGACGCCGGCGCCGTCGGCGACGCCGCCGCTCGCTACGACCGGAAGGCTGACCGCCTTGACCACGCGGCGCACCAGCACCAGCGTGCCGACCTCCGAGGGCGGCGGATGGCCGCCGGCCTCGGCGCCGTCGACGACGGGCGCGTCCACTCCGGCTGCCTCGGCTTTCTTCGCGGGCTCCACCGACGCCACCACGTGCAGCCACTTGGTGCCGATGGCGCGGAAGCGCGCGAGGTGCTCGCGCGGCCCGCCCTGCGAGGCGACCATGACCGGAATGCGCGCCTCATGGGCGATGTCGAGGAGCTCCGCGGCGCGCGGGTTGTTCAACGGAATGTTCACCCCATACGGCTTTTTCGTTCCATTTCTTATTTCTTTGAGGGCAAAGGCGAAAGCGTCGCTGCGCATCGGCCCCGCGGCGATCACCCCCATGCCGCCGGCATTCGAGACGGCGATGATGAGCGGCGCGTTGGACGAGGCCCAGCTCATCGCGGCCTGAAAGATCGGGTGCTCGATGCCGAGCAGCTCGGTGATGCGCGTCTTCATTTCTTTTCCTGCTGAATGAAGGCGCGCGCCTGCCCGGCGAGCTTGGCGAGGGCGGCTTCGAAGGCCTGCTTCTCGTCGCGGGTAAGGCAGCCGCGGAAAGCGCGGTCGCGCTGCGAGGCGGCTTGGATCAGGCCGGCGTAGAGCTTACGGCCGCTCTTGCTCAGCGTGAGGTGCACACCGCGCCCATCCTGCGAATTGGCATCGCGCATGACGAGCTTTCGTTTCGCCAGCCCGGACACCACGCGGCTCATCTGGCTCTTGTGGATGCCTGCGGCGTGCGCGAGGTGATTCAGAGAGAGCGGCTCGGTGGCCCCGCCGAGGAGCGCAATGGTGCGCCACTCCCACAGGCTCACGCCGAACTCACGCCGGTAGCGCAGCTCCGCGCCGCGCGAGAGCAGGTTCGCCACCTCGTGCAGGCGGTAGGAGAGCAGCTCGCGGATCATCAGTCGTCGAAGAAGGGCGTCTCGCCCTCGCCGCGCAGGCGGATGTCGAAGCGGTACCGGTTTGCGCCTTCTTTCTTCGCGATCAGGCGCTCGCTTCTTTCCTTGAGGTTCTCCAGCGCGGGATCGGGCGACGGGTCGAAGAACATCACGGTGTGAAGCTGCCGCATCAGACCGGAGTACAGGATGAGGAAGTTGATGTGCGGTGCCCTCCCTTGGGCGGCTCCGGGTTTTATGGTTCTGAAAACATAAACACCGTCGCAGTCGGTGGCGGCGCGGCCCCAGCCGCAGAAGGCGGGATTGTCGAAGCGCCCCTGCGCGTCGGCCTGCCAGATCTCGAGCACCACGTTGTCGAGCGCGCGGCCGTCGGCCTGCACCACGCGACCGGCGATTTCGATCGCCTCCCCGTGGGCACCCGAGGCTAGATCGTTCGCGCCGGCCGCGAACTCGCGCGGGAAGAACGGCCCCAGC
>JBJMWH010000107.1:0-3958 GCA_045810245.1 Burkholderiales bacterium
GAGTAGTTTCGCAAGTTGCACGTTGTTGGTAGACACTCGAATCATCTGGTGAATACTGTCGAGGCTCAGTTGAGGTCCACTGGCCGCTGTGCGCAATCGGGCAGGGTCTATATACATTCACTCCTCCTATTTGCAGGTGAACGTCAGGCTGGTGTTGGTGCTGGAAACCCAAGGCGCTCCAGAGTTGGAAGAGCTGAGCGCCTGGAAGGTCTTTCCTTGCTTGGCGCAATGAGCGTTGGCCTCAGAGGCAGCCAATAGCAGCACAACAACCGCGTACCGCATTGGAGCCCCCTCCTTTAACAACCCCGAGGTACTTGACACTATTCGGGACTTCTCGGGAAACAACTTCTCCTGCTACGTCAGTGCACCCCGAGCAGTGATCGGCCACAAATCCTCTACGAAACCTTTACGGACACGCACGTACCAGTCGTAAAGATTCACGGTCGGGTCGCAGTGCCCCGGAACGAGGAACAGCTTCTCACCCAGCACCGGCGGGTTGGGCCCTTCGATGAAGCCGTGCTCGTCGGACGCTTTCGTGAACTTGAGGACTTCCTTTCCCCACACGGTGGGCATGCCCGAGTCGACGCTCGAGGCCTTGAGGCCGGCATCGACGATCGCGGCGTGGGGCGAGGGCCGGCTCATCACCGTGGCGAGGACGAAGAGCGCATGCTCGAAACGCGGCAGCGGCGCGGCCCATTCGTTGCGCGCGTAGTCGACGTCCATGAAGACGTACGAGCCGGGCTGGATCTCGTCCCATACGCCCGACTCCACCTCGAACATGAAAGTGCCGCTCCCGGCGCCGGTGACGATCGGGGTGTCGATCCCGCTGCGCTTGAAGAGTGCTTTGGTGGCGTTCACGGCTTCGGCGGCGCGAGCGATGTGGGCGCGGCGCTCGGCCATCGTTCGCATGTGCTGCGCGCGGCCGTGGTAGGCCTGCAGGCCGCCGAAGCGCAGGCCGGGCGCTTTCGTAATCTCACGCGCCAGGGCGAGCGCAGGCTCGCCGGGCGCGATGCCGCAGCGGCCCATGCCGACTTCGAGCTCGATATAGACGTCGAGCGGCGCGCCGCTGGCGGCGATCGCGCGGAGATTGTCGAGGTTGTCGACGCAGACTCCGAGATGGGCGCGTCGCGAAAGCGCCGCGAGGCGCGCGATCTTCGGCGCGCCGACGATCTCGTTGCTGACGAGGACATCCTGCACGCCACCTTCGACCAAGGCCTCGGCCTCGGACACCTTCTGACAGCACACGCCGACCGCGCCGGCGGCGATCTGGCGCCGGGCGATGTCGGGCGACTTGTGCGTCTTGGCGTGCGCCCTCACCCGCACCTTGCCGGCCACCGCACGGGCGAGCGCATCGAGATTGCGTTCGAACGCCTCGAGGTCGAGCACCAGCGCCGGGGTGTCGACGTCTTCGATTCGCTGTCCTACAACGGCGGGCGGGCCCTGGCTCATGAAGGAATCACGCGGCCGCTCTGCGGGTACGCTGGTGAAGCGCGTACCAGACGAGGGCCGCGGCCACGAGAGCGATCAGCGGCAGCGCCATCAGGTTGACGCGCTCCCAGCCGGCGCCGGTCACGGTCATCCCCGATGTGAACGAAGAGATCACCATGACGATGAAGATCGCCTGGTCGTTGGCGCCCTGCGCCTTGGCGCGCTCCTCGGGGCGGTAGGTGTCGGTGAGAAGCGTGGTGCCTCCTATGTAAAGGAAGTTCCAGCCTACACCGAGAAGCACGAGCGACCACCAGAAATTGGCGACCGCGAGGCCCGCCAGCGCCACCCCGATGCACGCCAGGTTGAGCGCCGCCCCGGTCAGCATGACCGGCAGCACGCCGAAGCGCCGGATCAGCCTGCCGGTAAAGAACGACGGCGCGAACATCCCGACGATATGCGACGAGATGACGAAGGCGGCGTCGCCGAAGGGGTGGCCGCAGGCCTGCATCGCGATCGGGGTCGAGGTCATGAGGAAGTTCATGACGCCGTAGCTCACCGCGCCCGAGAATACCGCGACGATGAACTTCGGCTGCGCGGCGATCACGGCGAGCGGCCGGCCGGAGGCGGCGCGCTCGGCCGCGGTAGGCGTCGGGATGCGCACCAGGCGCAGCAGCAGCACCGTGAGGAGCGCAAAACCGATGAGCGCGAGATAGGCGCCCATGAACTTCGGCTGGACGAGGTCGATCGTGTAGCGGCTCGTCGCCGGGCCGACGATCCCCCCGACCAGGCCGCCCGCCAGGACCAGCGAGATCGCGTTGGAGCGCAGGTCCGGCGTGGCGATGTCCGCCGCTACGAAGCGGTAGTACTGGCCGAAGGCGTTGTACACGCCCCAAACCAGCGTACCCAGACACAGGAGCCAGAAGCTGTGCAGGGTGATCGCCGTGGCGCAGATCAGCGCACCGACGACCCCGAAGACCGTGCCGAGGGTCAGGCCACGCTGGCGGCCGACGCGTTTCATGTAGAACGACGCCGGCATCGTGGCGATCGCGCCGCCGAGGACCCAGCAGGTCACGGGGAGCGTGGCGAGGCCGGCATACGGCGCGAGCGACAGGCCGGCCAGGCCGTTGATTGCAATGAGGGTCGAGTTGTTCGTGAACAGCAGCGCCTGGCACGCGGCGAGCAGCGCGATATTGCGTCCTGTACTGTTCGTATATACAGTATCAGCCATGTCCACTGATTCTACGAAACCGCGGCTCCACATGCGGGGCGCGCGCTCCTTTCTGCAGGGTCGTTTCGAAAGCGTGGCGCGCGAAGGCTTCGACGACGGCTGGACCCCGGAGGAGCGGCCGCAGACCGAGCTCAAGACCGAGGTGGCCATCGAGCGCGCACGCTCCATCGTCTCGCACAACGACTCGCCCGACGTCGGTTTCGACCGCTCGATCAACCCTTACCGGGGCTGCGAGCACGGCTGCATCTACTGCTATGCCCGGCCGAGCCATGCCTATCTCGAGCTGTCCCCGGGGCTCGACTTCGAGACCCGGCTCTTCGCCAAGACCAATGCCGCCGAACTCTTGCGAGAGGCGCTCGCCAAGCCGGGCTACAAGCCGGAGCCGATCGCGCTCGGCGCGAACACCGACTGCTACCAACCGATCGAGCGCAGGTTCAAGATCACGCGCCAGATCCTGGAGGTGCTCGCCGAGTGCGAGCACCCGGTCACCCTGGTCACGAAATCGGCCCTGGTGGAACGCGACCTCGACCTGCTGGGGCCGATGGCGGCGAAGAACCTGGTGAAGGTATTCGTCTCCATCGGCACGCTCGACCGCGAGCTTGCAAGGAAGCTCGAGCCGCGCGCCGCGGCCCCGCAGCGCAGATTGGACGTATTGAAGGCATTGTCCAAAAGCGGAGTACCGTGCGGAGTCATGGTGGCCGCGCTGATCCCTGCGCTGAACGACAAGACCATGGAGCACGTCCTGGAGGCCGCGGCACAGGCCGGGGCGGCCGAGGCCGCCTATGTCATCATGCGGCTTCCGAACGAGCTGAAGGACCTTTTCAAGGAATGGCTCGCCGAGCATTACCCTCAGCGCGCCGAGCACGTCATGAGCGTCATTCGCGACATGCGCGGCGGCAAGGACAATGACCCGCGCTTCGGCACGCGCATGAGCGGCACCGGCAACTATGCCGAGCTCATCGCCAAGCGCTTCGACATCGCCTGCCGCAAGTTCGGCCTGAACTCGCGGGAAGCGCCTCGCGCGCGGGCCGAGCTCGATTGCTCGCGCTTCCGCCCGCCCTCGCGCGGCGGTCAAATGATACTTTTCTAAGGGACGTTCTTCTGAGAAGGATGCGGGCGGTGTGGCTGGCGGTCGGCTGGGGGCTGGTCGCGGCCATCGTCTGGCTGTCGCTCACCCCCTCGCCGCCCAAGGTCGATTTCGAGCAGAGCGACAAGGTCGGCCACTTCCTGGCCTACGGCAGTTTGATGTTCTGGTTTTCTCAGCTCTACGTCGTGCGAAAGACGCGGCTCGCCTACGCCGGC
>JBJMWH010000108.1:0-4216 GCA_045810245.1 Burkholderiales bacterium
CTGCGCCAGCTCTCCGCAAAGGAAACCGCCACATGAGCTCGATTCCCAGCGCCGAACGCCTGATCGTTGCACTCGACTTCCCGACTCCGGACGAGGCGCGCGCGCTGGTCGAGCGGCTTGGCGATGCGGTGAGGTTCTACAAGGTGGGCCTGGAGCTCTTCAGCGCGCCGGGCTGCTTCGAGCTCGTCGCCTGGCTCACCGCGCGCGGCCACAAGGAGTTCGCAGACCTCAAGTTCCATGACATTCCCGAGACCGTGCGGCGCGCGGTCGCCAACGTGCGCAGCCGCGGCGCGACCTTTCTCACGGTGCACGGCCACCGCTCGGTGATGGAGGCCGCAGCGGGCGAGAAGGGGCCGCTGAAGATCCTCGCCGTGACGGTGCTCACCAGCTTCGACCAGAGCGATCTCGACGAAATGGGCGCCACCAAGACGCTCGAGCAGCTGGTCCTCGCCCGCGCCAAGGGGGCCGTAAGTGCGGGCTGCGATGGCGTGATCGCTTCGGGACACGAGGCGGCGAAGCTCAAAGCCGAATTCGGCAAGCGATTGCTCGTCGTCACGCCCGGCATCCGGCCCGTCGGCACCGACGCCGGCGACCAGAAGCGCACCGTCGATGTGGCCGAGGCGTTCAGAAACGGCGCCGACTACATCGTGGTCGGGCGGCCGATCCGCGCGGCGGCGGACCCGCGCGCCGCCGCGGCGGCGATCCAGGACACGATCGCTAGGATTTTTCCTGCCGTTGGGCGTTTTCCATGAGCGACTGGATGAGCCGCCTGAGATGCTCGTGGTGGGGCAGGAGGGGACCGTAAAAGAGCTCGGTGCCGTTTCGCTCGACGAGGATGGTGGGGAAATTCTCCACCTCGCGATCGCCCACCTGCGCGGCGTCGTCCTCGATGTCGAGCCAGCGGAAACGCGCGCCGGGAAATTCCTGCGCCAGCTCGAAGAAGCCCTCGCGGTAGCCCTCGCAGCTATCGCACCACAGCGCGCATATACAGGTGACATTCACGGTGACGTTCTAGGTCGCGTCCATCGATGCCCGATTCTATTCACGCGCTCGCCGGAATAGCGGGTCTCGTCGCCGCCGCGTGGCTCGCCGGCGAGAGGCGCGGCGCGGTGCCTTGGCGGGCCGTCGTCGCCGGCCTCGCCCTGCAGCTTGTCATGGCAGCCGTGTTTCTGAAGCTCACGCTGGTGAAGGAAGCCTTCCTCAAGCTGAACGATGCGCTGCTCGTGCTCGAGCAGGCGACCCAGGCCGGAACGGGCTTGGTGTTCGGTTACCTCGGTGGCGGCCCCGCCCCGTTCGAGGTCACGGATACCGGAGCAACTTTCGTGCTCGCCTTCCGGGCGCTGCCGATCGTGCTCGTGATGAGCGCGCTGAGCGCGCTGCTGTTCTACTGGCGGGTCCTGCCGGCGATCGTGCGCGCGCTGTCGCTCGCCTTGGAGAAGCTGATGCGTGTCGGCGGGGTGGTGGGACTCTCTGCTGCCGCGAACATCTTCGTCGGCATGGTCGAGGCGCCGCTCTTCGTGCGGCCGTATCTCGCCCGGGTTTCGCGCGGCGAGCTCTTCGCCATCATGGTCGGCGGCATGGCCTCGATCGCCGGCACGGTGCTCTTCCTGTACGCGGCAATCCTGCGCCCAGTGCTGCCCGACGCGGTGGCGCATCTCCTCATCGCGTCCATTCTTTCGGCCCCGGCCGCGCTCGTCATCGCCTTCCTCATGGTGCCGCCCGAGGGCACCGTCACCGGCGGCAACGTCGAGTTGCGCTCCGAAGCCTCGAGCAGCATGGATGCGCTCACGCGCGGCACGCTCGACGGCGCCCAGCTCCTCCTCAACATCGTCGCGATGCTGGTGGTGTTCGTGGCGCTCGTCGCCCTCGTCAACCTCCTCATCGCGCCCTACAGCCTGCAGGGCGGGCTCGGCTGGGCGCTCGCGCCCCTCGCCTGGCTCTGCGGCATCCCGTGGAGCGAGGCGCGCGCAGCCGGCGCGCTGCTTGGCACCAAGACCGTCATCAACGAGCTCGTCGCGTATGTCGAGCTGTCGAAGCTCACGGATCTCTCCGAGCGTACCCGCGTCCTGCTCACCTACGCGCTGTGCGGCTTCGCCAACTTCGGCAGCCTCGGCATCATGATCGGCGGCCTGGGCACGATGTGTCCCGAGCGGCGCAGCGAGGTGGTGGCGCTTGGGCTGAAATCCATCGTCGCCGGCACCCTTGCCACCTGCCTCACGGCTGCGACGGTCGGGCTTCTCATCTAGTTAGTTTCCTAGTTTCGCTTACTGGCCGAGTGTAGCCGAACCGCTACAGCAGGTTCAGGCGTTTGGGGATAGCCGCCGTCTCGGGCGGAGAACTAGCATGCCTTCGCCATGCCGAGCGCTCTTCTTGAAACCACCTCGCAGGCGCGCGATTTCTGCGCGCTGACCAAAAGCATTCTCGCGCTATGCGAGCCGTTCGGGCCGGTGCACTCCTTCAAGCTGGTGCACAACCGCGGCGCGGCGCGCGTCGCCTGCATCATCGAGCTCGAATCCACCAAGGCGGAGCCGGCGCTCGCGCGGGCGCTCGGCGGCCGCAGCATCAATGGCTCAGTGTGCGTCGAGTTCGAAGTGCGGCGGGACTTCGAGGGAACGGCGCGGCGCCGGGTCGTCGCGATGGCGCCGTCAGCAGCACCCGAAACCCGCATCGCGGCGCCCTAGTTTTTCTGTATAAGTAGCAGTCGATGAGCTCCTTGGGTGGCGGCGCTCGCGTACGCGTGCTGCACGTCACGCCCGAATGCGCGCCGATGACCAAGACCGGCGGGCTGGGCGACGTCAGCGAAGCACTGCCTGCAGCCCTGCGCGCAGCCGGGATCGATGCGATGACGCTGCTGCCGGGCTATCCGCCGGTGCTCGACCATGTCAGCGGCGTGAGCAAGGCGACGCGGCTGAACCTGCTGGGATTCGACTGCCGGCTGCTGCGCGCGGATCCCTTCATCGTGGTCGACTGCCCACCGCTCTACGCACGCGACGGCGGTCCCTATCACACACCGGAAGGAAAGGATTGGGACGACAACGCGCTGCGCTTCGGCGTGCTCTCGCGCGCCGCGGCACTACTCGGCGGCGCGCGCAGTCCGCTCGACTGGCGGCCGGCGATCGTGCATTGCCACGACTGGCCCGCGGGGCTCGCTCCGGTGTACCTGCGCGACGAGCCCGCGCGCGCGGCTTCGGTGATGACCATCCACAACCTCGCCTTCCAGGGAAACTACCACGCCGGGCTGCTGGCGCCCCTCGAGGTTGCGCCTTCGGCGTTCACAATCGACGGCGTCGAGTTCTACGGCCGGCTCTCGTTCCTGAAAGGCGGCATTGCCACAGCAGACGCCGTGACCACCGTCAGCCCGACGTATGCGCGCGAGATCCAGACACCCGAATCGGGGCAGGGCATGGACGGGCTGCTGCGCCATCGCCGCGACGTGCTGAGCGGCATCCTGAACGGCATCGATACCCGCGTGTGGGATCCCGCCAGCGATGCGCGCATCGCGCAGCGCTATGATGCGGACACGCTCGAGCGCAAGGCCTCGAACAAGGCCGCGCTGCAGCGGCGCCTGCAACTGGAGCCGCGCTCCGGCGTGCCGCTCATCGGCGCAGTTTCGCGCCTCACGCACCAGAAAGGCGCTGACCTCATCGCAGCCGCGGCCGATGCGCTGGTCGCGTTGCCGGCTCAGCTCGCCGTCGTCGGCAAGGGCGAGCGCGAGCTCGAACATGCGCTCGCCGCGGCCGCCGCTCGGCATTCCGGCCAGATCGCCGTGCGGATCGCGTTCGATGAAGACCTGGCGCATGCCATCGAAGCCGGCGCCGATCTCTTCGTGATGCCCTCCCGCTTCGAACCTTGCGGACTGAACCAGATGTACAGCCAGCGCTACGGCACGCCGCCGGTCGTGCGCGCCACGGGCGGACTGGGCGATACGGTCGAGGACGGTGTGACCGGTTTTCTTTTCGAACGTGCGGATACCGAATCGTTGCTGCAGGCGCTACGGCGGGCGCTCGCCGCCTATGCCGAGCCGGCGCGCTGGCGAAGGCTGCAGCGCGCCGGGATGGAGCGCGAATTCAGCTGGTCGGCAGCCGCTCGTCGCTACGAAGATCTTTACCTGAAGCTCGCCAGGCTGCCGCGGCGCTAGAGGCGCCCAATTCTTCCGCCGCCGCGGCGGGTTCGGGCTGCCAGCCGCGCAACTTCTCGAGGAGCGCCGCGTCGTGCT
>JBJMWH010000109.1:0-2793 GCA_045810245.1 Burkholderiales bacterium
TCGAGACCTACAAGGCGAGGCTCATGCGCAAGCTCGGCCTGACCGACCTGCCGGCGCTGGTGAAGTTCGCCGTGCGCCACGGCTTGACCCCCTTGGAGTAGCCGCGCAGCCCTCGGCGGGGTTTAGCTAAGAACGTCTCTGGTACTGGTCATCAGCACGCAGGTACAACCCGTCTCGCTCCACACGCGCCTGTCGAAGGTGCCGGGTTCGGCGCGGTTGTAATCACCCGGGTGGAGCTTGCGTTCGTCGATCCAGAGTTCGCCTTCCAATAGATGCAGCTCTTCGACGCCGGCGTGGGTGTGCGGCGGGTATTCCCCCCCGGGCGCGAGACGAACCAGCATGCTCACGACATGCTTGTCGAGATCGGACGCCAGCACCTTGCAGGAGATGCCGGGCGCGACGTCTTCCCATTGCGGCTCGGACCCACGGTGCTTCCCCGGCAAACCCGCCGGCTCGCCGCTGTCCAGCGCGATACGGTGCGCGAGGCGCTCCTGCAGCGAGACCGCCGGACGCAGCACGTCGGTCGGCCAGCAGGCGAGGGCATCGACGACCGGACCCAGCGACTCCAGCTCACGGCGGCAATGCGCACAGGAGGGGAGATGAGCTTCGATCGCGCGGAGCTCGCTCGAGGGCAGCGCCCGGAGCACGTATGCGCACACCCGCTCGGCATGCTCGCAGGCTTGCCATGCGCTCATGGGCTCCTCTCCCCCTTCGGCCAGCGCCTCGCGGAGCTTGTGCAGGCCGCTGTAGAGGCTTGCTCTGATCCGCGCCAGAGGCTTCTTCAGGCGGATGGCGACTTCGAGCTGGGTCAGCTCGCAGAAGAAGGCGGCCTCGATGACCTGTCGCTCTTCCGCGATGAGCGTGTCGAGCGCGGTACGCAGCGCCCGACGCTCTTCCTCGAACCCGTATTTCTTCCTCGGCGCGGCGCCCAACCGGGCGAGCGCCCTGAAGCGCGCCTGGTTCATGAGCCAGCCGAGGACCGTGCCGTCGCGCGGTTCGTAGCGGTACGCTCGCCGCCACACTTCGTGGAACACTTCGAGCGTCAGCTCCTCCGCGGTCTCGCGGCTGCACGTCATGCGCAGGATCAAGGTGAAGACGACGCGATGCGACCGCTCGTACAGCGAGTGGAGGGCGACCTGATCGCCCGCGGCGATCGCCCGGACGAGCGCCACCCAGTCCGCCTCCGGGACGCACGCGCTCGACATCCCGGCATAAAGCACTTCGCCCAGGGTCCCGGGCGCCCCAGCGCCGGCGTTGTCGCTTGCGACTTGGTTCTGCAGCAAGGTGCCTACGGGCTCAATTCCCTTACCACGGCGACCAGGTCGTCGAGCTTGAAAGGCTTTTTCAGGGTCTTCACCGCGCCGACCTCGCGCGCCACCTGGAATACGTCGTAGTCGGTGAGCGATTCGCGCCCGGTCATGGCGATGATTTTGGTTTCCGGGAACTCGCGGCGCAGGTCCTGGATGGTCTCGATGCCTTCC
Source organism: Burkholderiales bacterium (assembly GCA_045810245.1). Taxonomy (GTDB): domain Bacteria; phylum Pseudomonadota; class Gammaproteobacteria; order Burkholderiales; family SG8-39; genus SCGC-AG-212-J23. The sequence goes on from JBJMWH010000109.1 coordinate 1,482, forward strand.
TTCTCCGGCATGAAGATGTCGGTGACGATCACCGTGGCGGGGCGCGCCCGCTGCAGCTCGAGCCCCTGCACGCCGTTGGCGGCGCCTTCGGCCTCGATGCCGTGGATCTGGAACCACAGCAGCGCGAGCTTTCTGAAATCGTCGTTGTCGTCGATGACCAGGACGCGCATCACATGTGGCGTTGCGGAAAATCCAACGCGCGATTGTAGTGGAGTGCGCAGGCCCCGCGAGGGTGGCATAGCGAAAGGCTGGCACAGCGTTTACGATCGCGCTATCTCGTGTGGGGAGCGTGTGGGGAATTTCCCGACATCGTGTTCCACGGTCTGACGTAGTGAATCCTGCTACATGTTGTCGCAATCGGGTGACTACTGCGTCGCCGACATCGCCGGTATGCTCGCCGGGGTTTGCTCTATCTGTCCCGCCCTAGAACTAGAAGCGAAGGAGTCGCATGAACCAGCCCGCCGTCGCCCACGAATCGCACGCCGTCATCCAGGCCGACGAGATGACGATGATCCTGACCGCGCTCACTCAGCTCAAGCGCGGCGACGCCAAGGTGCGCCTGCCCTATCACGGCGCGGGCGCCTTCGGCAAGGTGGCCGAGGTGTTCAACGATCTCGTCGAGCAGAGCGCGATGATGGCCGACGAGCTCACCCGCCTGTCGCAGGTGGTGGGCAAGGAGGGCAAGCTCAAGAAACGCGCCGCGCTGCCGAACGCGCATGGCTTCTGGGCCGATTCGGTCGAGCAGATCAACTCGCTCATCGACGACCTGGTGCACCCGAACAACGAGGTCGCGCGCGTGATCGGCGCGGTGGCGCAGGGCGACCTTTCGAAATCGATGGCGCTCGAGCTCGACGGCCGGCCGCTCGAAGGCGAGTTCCTGCGCACCGCGAAGACCATCAACAAAATGGTGGAGCAGCTCGGCAACTTCTCCGCCGAGGTGACGCGGGTGGCGCGGGAAGTCGGCACCGAGGGAAAGCTCGGCGGACAGGCGAAGGTGAAAGGCGTGGCCGGCACCTGGAAGGACCTGACCGACTCGGTGAACTCGATGGCCGGCAACCTCACCGCGCAGGTGCGCAACATCGCCGACGTGACCACCGCCGTGGCGAAAGGCGACCTCTCCAAGAAGATCGAAGTGGACGTGAAGGGCGAGTTCGCCGCCCTTAAGAGCACCATCAACACGATGGTCGACCAGCTGCGCTCCTTTGCGGCGGAGGTGACGCGCGTCGCGCGGGAAGTCGGCTCCGAGGGAATTCTCGGCGGCCAGGCCCGGGTGGAAGGCGTCTCGGGCACCTGGAAGGACCTTACGGATTCG
>JBJMWH010000110.1:0-6352 GCA_045810245.1 Burkholderiales bacterium
ACCCCAACCGTGCAGCACGACCACCAGAGGATGCGGACCCGCACCCGGCGGCACGGCGACGCTGACGTCAAGGAGCGTCCCGTCGGCCGCGCTCGCGAGGAAACCGCTGCAGGTACGTCCGCGGGCCGTGTCCCCGTCGCACTTGAGCCCGGGCCTGGCACTGCCTTCACCCGTAAAGACGCCGGTGCGTTGGCTGTCAGGACCGAAGCTCTGCGGCGCCGGCTGCGCCGCCGCAGGGCCCGCGGCGAGCCACAGAACCCACAAGGCTGCGCCGAAAAGCCGCATAGAGCCTCCAGCCTGATGTTCGAGCGACCAAGCTACCGGACGTCGATGACGTGGGAGTGAACCGCGATGCGCAGGATGGGTGGATTAGAACTTGAACTAAGATCGTGACATGCACGCAATGCAGCGCATGGCCGCGCTCTTCGGATCGCTCGTGGTCTGTGCCGCGACGCTGGCGCAGGACTATCCGGCGAAGCCGTTGCGCTTCATCGTGCCCTTCCCGCCCGGCGGCGGCAACGACACGGTGGCGCGCGCCATCGCGCAGCAGATGAGCCCGGCGCTCGGCCAGCCGGTGGTCATCGACAACCGGCCCGGTGCGGGCGGCAGCATCGGCGCCGATCTCGCGGCCAAGGCGCCCGCCGACGGCTATACGCTGTTTCTCGCCGGCGTCGGCAGCCACGTGGTCAACCCGAACCTGCACGCCAAGCTGCCGTACGACCCGGTCAGGGACTTTGCGCCGGTCACGCTGGTCGCCTCGGCGCCTTCGGTGCTGGTGGTGAATCCCGGCGTCCCGGCGCGCACCCTCGCCGAGCTCACCGCCTATGCGCGCGCCCATCCCGGCAAGCTCAACTACGCCTCGAACGGCAACGGCAGCGCCGCGCAGCTCGCGGCGACGATGTACGAGTCGATGGCCGGCGTGCGCATGGTGCACGTGCCGTACAAAGGAATCGCGCCGGCGCTCACCGATCTCCTGAGCGGCGAAGTGCAGCTCATGTTCGGCACCGTCGTCGCGCTCGTACCGCACCTCCAGGCGGGGAAGCTCCGCGCCCTCGCGGTCACCAGCGTCAAGCGCTCCCCTCTCCTGCCGGATGTTCCGACGCTCGCCGAGTCCGGCCTGCCCGAGTACCAGGCGGGCTCGTGGTACGGCGTGATGGCCCCCGCCGGCACGCCGCGGCCGATCATCGAGCGGCTGCACGCGACGATCGTAAGAGCGCTGCGGCAGCCGGACGTGGTGCAGCGCCTCGCGGCCGAAGGCGCCGAGGCGATCGGCAGCACGCCGGAAGAATTCGCCGCGCATCTCAAAGCCGAGCTCGCGCGCGTCGCAGCCGTCGTGCGCGCCGCCGGCATCAAGATGGAGTAGCGGTGGACAACCGCTACACGCGCGGCCTCGCAGAGTTCGGCGCCGGCCTCACGTACGAGGCGATCCCGCCCGAGGTGCGCGAGCGCCTGAAGCTCCTCATCCTCGACGCGCTCGGCTGCGCGCTCTACGGCGCCCACCTGGAATGGTGCCGTCTCCTCAGGGAAGTATTACTTGAAGTCGAAACCGGCGGAGCCTGCAGCGTCTGGGGCACGAGCGAGCGCCTCTCCGCTCCGCACGCCGCGCTCGCGAACGGCACCCAGGTGCAGGGCTTCGAGCTCGACGACGTCCACCGCGCCGGCGTGCTGCACGTCGGCGCGGTGGTGCTGCCTGCGCTCGTCGCCGTCGCGGAGCTTAAGAAAAATATATCCGGCAAGGCGTTCCTGGCGGCGGCGGCCGCCGGCTACGAGACCGGACCGCGCGTCGGCCTTTGCATGGGACCCGAGCACATCGGCCAGGGCTGGCACTCGGGCGCCACCGTCGGCGTCTTTGCCGCCGCAGCCGCTGCTTCGCGGGCTTTGAATCTAGATCCGGAAAAAACCATCCATGCGCTCGGCATCGCCGGGACCCAGTCCTCGGGCCTGATGGCCGCGCAGTACGGCGCCATGGTGAAGCGCATGCACGCCGGCCGCGCCTCGCAAAGCGGCCTCTACGGCGCGCTCCTCGCCGCGCGCGGCTTCACCGGCATCGAGGACGTCTTCGAGAGCGAATACGGCGGCTTCTGCACCACGTTCTCCCGCTCGAGCGACCGCTTCGACCTCGCCCAGCTCACCGCCGGGCTCGGCAGCACGTGGCAGACGATGGGCGTCGCGCTCAAGTTCTACGCCTGCGTCGGCAGCAACCACACCACCCTGGATTCGCTCCGCGCTCTCCAGTCCGAATACAAATTTGGTTCAAAAGACGTGGAGCAAATCGTCGTCCACGGCTCGCAGGTCACCGCCGACCACGTCGGCTGGAAGTACGAGCCTCGCGGCCTCACCGCCGCCCAGCTCAATCTCCCCTTCTGCGTCGCCACGTTCCTCCTCGAAGGCGATTGCTTCGTCGATCAGTTCGACGCCGGCTCTGTCACCGATCCCCGCCGCCTCGCCCTCGCCGAGCGCGTCTCGGTCCACGCGGACCCCGCCATCACCGCTCTAGGCGCAAAGCACCGCCACAGCGTGCGCGTCGAAGTCCTCCTCAAGAACGGCACCCGCCTCTCGCGCAACGCCGATACGCCGCGCGGCAGCGACCAAAACTTCGCCGGCGCTGCAGAGATCATCGACAAGTTCGAAAAGCTCGCGGTCCATGCGCTGCCGCAGAAGCGCGTCGGCGAGCTGCGCGACGCCGTGCTCGCCCTGGAGGACCTTCAGGACGCCGGCCGGCTTGCCGCTCTGATGTCGAAGTAGGCGTTTCCGAAGTTCAAAAGGCCCATCAGCGCGTCGACGTCGACCGGCTTGGCGAGGTGCACGTCGAACCCGGCCGCCTTCGTGCGGGCGCGCTCTTCCTCCTGACCCCAGCCGGTCTGCGCCACGAGAAGTACGTCGCGCCCTTCGGGCATCGCCCGCAGGCGCCGCGCCACCTCGAAGCCGTCCATGCCGGGCATGCCGAGATCGAGCAGCACGACTTCAGGGCGAAAGGCTTGCGCCTTGCGCAGCGCCGACTGGCCGTCGTAGGCCGTTTCGACCTCGTGGCCGAGCATGCGCAGGAGCGCCGCCTGGCTCGTAGTCGCGTCGACGTTGTCGTCCACCACCAGGAAACGCCGCGATGCGGCGCGCGCGGGCGCCGCGCTTGGCGCCGCCGCCTCGGGCACCTCGGGCGCCTCGGCGCGCGGCAGGCAGACGACAAAGCGGCTGCCTTTGCCGAGTCCCTCGCTCTCCGCGACGATGCGCCCGCCATGGAGCTCGACCAGCGCCTTGGCGAGCGTAAGCCCGATGCCGATGCCGCTCGAGCCGGCCTCGCCGCGCTCGACCTGGATGAACGGCTCGAAGATCCGCTCGAGGAGCGCGGGCTCGATCCCGATGCCGTGGTCTTCCACGGTGATGCATGCCTCCGCGCCTACTGCCGCGACGCTCAGCCGGATAGGCGCGGACACGCGGCTCGCCGGCGTATAGCGGACGGCGTTGTTGATGAGGTTCGCGATCACCTGCTCAAGGCGCACCGGATCGCCGTCGACCCACACCGGCTCGCCGCCGAGCTCGGCGCTGAAGCGATGCCCGCCGGCGGCAAGCAGCGGCTCGCTCGTCGCCACCGCCTCCCGCGCCACCGCGCGGAGGTCCAGCCGTTCGCGCTTCACGCTCACCTTGCCGAAGGTGATCCGGCTCACATCCAGCAGGTCGTCCACCAGGCGCACGAGGTGGCGCACCTGGCGGTCGATGAGCTTGCGCACCACTTGCAGCCCTTCGTCGCCGTCCTCCCGCAGGCGCAGCATCGACACGGCATTGCGGATTGGCGCGAGCGGATTGCGCAGCTCGTGCGCCAGCGTGGCGACGAACTCGTCCTTGCGCTGGGACGCCTCCTTGAGCGCCTCCTCCGCCCGCACGCGCGCCGTGATGTCGTTGAAGAGCACGCCGACCTTGCGGCTGCCGGCGCCGCCGACGCGGAAGGCGAACACCTCGTACGAGCCGCCCATGAGCGCCCGCGCCTCGGCCACGAAGCGCGTCGGCTCCCCGGTCTGGGCGACGCGGCCGTAGGTATCGAACCAGTGCTGCTCGTGCTGCGGCACGTGCTCGCGCATCGTCCTGCTGCCGGGATCGCGCAGGCCGGTCTGGCGCTCGAACGCCGGATTGACCTCGAGGAAGCGGTAGTCGACCGGCCGCGCCCCGTCGTAGATCATCTCGATGACACAGAAGCCGACATCGATCGAATCGAACAGGCGCCGGTAGCGCTCGTCGCTCTCCCGCCTCGCCTCTTCGGCGGCCTTGCGCGCACTGACATCGATGACGTATTCGACGATCGTCCCGTCGTCGAGCGCAGCGCCGACGAACAGCATCCAGCGCCGCTCCCCGTTCTTGGCGATGTACTCCTTCTCGTAGGGCCCGATTTGCCCTGTCTTGCGCACGCGCTCGATCTCATCGAGGCTCGCCGCGTAGTACTCCGGCGGCGTGAAGGTCTTCCACGACAGCCCCTCCGCCGCGATTTCCTCCTGCGTGTAGCCGCTCCAGCGCAGGAACGCGTCGTTCGCCGAAATCAGCGTCCCGTCCGTGTCGAAGAAAACCACGCCGATCGAATCGATGTTCAGCACCTTGCGCAAACGTGCGTCGCGCGCCCGGTCGGTCACGTCCTCCACGCTGCACAGGAGATGCTCCACCTCTCCCCCACGACCGCGCAGCGGCGTAACCCACGCATTCCAGTAGCGCCTCTCGAAGGCGCCGCCCCGCTCGGCGGGCCGCCGCATGTCGTAGCGCTGCAGCCCCAGCATCTGCGGCGTCTCCTCCCTCAGCGCGCGCTCGAACACTTCCCGGATCGCCGCCGGCCCGCTCCCATCCGGATCCGCGGGACCCGCCGGAAACACCTCGAACACGCTCCGGCCGATGACGTCCCCGCGCCGCGTCATCGTCGCGCTGAGGTAGGCGTCGCTCGCCGCCACGATGTGGAACTCCCGGTCGAGCACCGTATACAGTGCCGGTGCGGCCTCGAAGAGCTGCCTGAAGTCGGGCGCGGCCATCGGGGAGGACTTGCAAAAAACAATCCCGTTCGCGGGAAGCGGGCTTCGCCCCGCCGCCCAGGCCGGGTAGCATCGGCTATGTCCATCGCATGGTTTCCCGGCCACATGGCCTCCGCGCGCAAGAAGGCCGCCGAGACCATGGGCAGGGTCGACGTGGTGGTGGAGCTGCTGGATGCGCGCCTTCCCGGTGCGAGCGCGAATCCGCTGATCGAGCGGCTGCGCCGCGACAAGCAGCGCCCCTGCCTGAAGATCCTGAACAAGGCCGACCTGGCCGACCCGGACGCGACCGCCGCCTGGCTGCGCCACTACGGCAACGAGAAGCTGGTGCGGGCGGTGGCGCTCTCCTGCAAGCGTCCCGGCGACGTGGCGAAGGTGCCGCGCCTCGCCGCGTCCCTCGCGCCGCACCGCGACAGCGCGCTCAAGCCCGTGCGCATGATGGTGATGGGCGTGCCCAACGTCGGCAAGTCCACCCTCATCAACGCGCTCCTGAAACGCAAGGCGGCCAGGACCGGCGACGAGCCCGCGGTGACCCGGCAGCAGAGCCGCTTCGAGCTCGACGAGCGCAACGACCTCATCGACACGCCGGGCCTGATGGCGCCGGTGATCAGGCACGCGGCCGACGGCCTGATGCTTGCCGCGAGCCACATCATCGGACCGGAGTCCTACCAGGCCGAGGAGGTGGCGGCCTTCCTCGCCGGAATCCTGCTCGAGCGCTATCCCGCGCAGCTAAGGACGCGCTACGGCTTCGACACTCAAGGAATGGACGGCGATGGCCTGATCGCGGCGATCGCCGTCAAGCGCGGCTACCTCGGCAAAGGCGGCACGCCGCACCTCGAGAAAGCCGCGCGCGCGTTGCTGCAGGACTACCGCAGCGGAGCGCTCGGCCGGGTGACCCTCGAGACGCCCTCGGGCCGCGAGTCAATGCTGGCAAAGACCGGTTCGGGCAGAGTAGGCTGAACACCCAGGAGGCTCTCATGGAACGTCGCGATTTTCTGCAGCACATCGGCGCGCTCGGCGCAGCAGCGGCACTTCCTGCCGCATTTCCGACCAGCGCGCTGGCCAAGCCCTACGACCCGGCGGCGAAATTCGACCTCAAGGTGAGCGACGTGCATTTCCGGAAGAACGCCGCCGGCCGCCAGCTCTGGGCGCGCATCTACCAGCCGCAGGCAAGTGAGAAAAATGCGCGGACAAATGCAGGACCCTTCCCGATGGTGCTCGACCTGCACGGCGGCGCCTGGACGCGCAAGGACCGCTACGCCGAAGAGCCGATGGACCGTGCCATCGCCTGGAGCGGCGTGGTCGTCGTCGCGATCGACATGACCCTCTCCGGCGAGGCGCCCTACCCCGCC
>JBJMWH010000111.1:0-6570 GCA_045810245.1 Burkholderiales bacterium
GGGGGACGGTAAAGCGGGGGGAACGGTAAGCGGGGGGATCAGCGGGGGGAAAGGGGAGGCGCCCCAGCGCCTCTTCCGGTTCGGGGGGCGCGTAGGCGCCCCCCTTTTTTTATGCGCGCAGGCCCACCGGACGCGCCAGATGGGGCGCGAGGCGCGGTCGGAACACGAGCTCCACGTCCGCGCCGGAGAGGAACTTGAGCGAACGCTGCAGCTTATGCTCGTCGGGCGCCTTGACCGCGAGGAATGCGCTGGCATGGGACGGATGGCTCGCCCAGGCGACGATCACCGCGACGCTGCACACCTGCCCGCCCTGATGGTGGATCGCCATGAAATAGCGGCCGGTGATGTCGCGCGTCGGCACCTTGGCGGTGATTAGCGAGCGGCGCAGGAGCTGCTTCGCCGAGCGCGGCAGCAGGAAACCGTCTCCGGAGACGCCGATGCTGAACGAGGGGCAGACGAAGCCGAACTCGCGTTTGCGCGCAAAAACCGTGGTGGTGTTCTCCAGTCGTTTTGCGGCCGCGGTCAGCATGGCCACAGCCTACAGCCAGCCGGGTCTACCACCCTATAAAGGAATTCACAGGTCCGACGCTTCCATGAGCCTGGCAACGTAACGGGCGAGGAGATCGACCTCGAGGTTCACGCGCGCGCCGGGCCGCAGGCGTCCGAGCGTGGTGACTTCGAGGGTGTGCGGAATGAGGTAGACCTCGAGCAGGCGCCCCTCCACCCGATTCACGGTAAGGCTTACACCGTCGATGCAGATCGATCCTTTGCGAGCGATGTAGCGCGCGAGCTCCCGAGGCGCGCGCACCTCCAGCACCCCGTCCTCGAAGCGCGTCACCTCGCCGACGCCGTCCACGTGGCCGGCGACGAGGTGGCCGCCGAGCCGCTCGCCCAGGGAAAGCGATTTTTCCAGGTTGACCGGACCCTGGCGGTCGAGGCCAACGGTGACGCCTAGCGTCGCCACAGACACGTCGGCGGTGAATCCGCGCGCCGCAAGCGAGGTGACGGTGAGGCATACGCCTTGCACGCAGATTGAATCGCCGACGGCAACGTCGGCCATGTCGAGCTCGCGGCAGTCGACCTCGAAAGGCTGCGCTCGCACGATCTCGCCGACGGCCTCCACGATCCCGGTGAACATGGCGCGCAGGTTACCCCAAAGCGCCGCAGATGGGCTCTTAGTCCCCGGCGAACTGCTTATGCCACCACTTCTGGAATTGCTTGTCGAGCGACAAGGCGGAGACGGCGAACGCCAAGACGAGGGTGCCGACGGCAATGGAATTGATCGCCGGTATGGCGGCAGCCGCGAATCCGAAGAGAAACGGCGCGGCGGCGAGCCAGGTCCCGGCGCCGAGGTTCAACCAATCCGCGAACTCCGCGTCGACGGCCACCTCGAAGTGAGAAGCCAGCGCGAGCGCGATGCCCATGAATGCAGCATTGCCGGTGGCGAGGCGCTCGTCGGCCGCGTAGTCGCAGATCCACGGCGACATGGCGAGCCAGAGCCCGAGCGCGAAGCTCGCCCAGCCCTGCCATCTCGCCGTGACCGCAGCCTTCACTGTGACCTCTTCGTCAGTGGGTTACGATTCGACTCAGCAATTTACTTGCCGTTCGGAGGTCGAGCGTCGTTCGGTGCGTGAACTACGTGTAGCGATGCAGCGACACATCGAATTGATCGGCGCGGCTTGGGGCTTGGGAGGCGCCGATCCAGGCTGCGCTCAGGCTCCCGAAGTGCTGATCCCGCTCCTTTCCGAGCGGCTTGCGCGCGCCGGAGCCCAGGTCTCTTTGGGGCCGACGCTGCACCCCTCGCCCAACGAGCGGCGCAAGGAGGCGGCAGTAAGCAAGCTCAACGCCGCACTCGCCTCGGCGGTCGCGGGCGCGATGCGGCAAGCGCGCCTGCCATGCGTGATCGGCGGCGACCATAGCTGTGCGGGCGGAACATGGGTCGGCGTCGCCCGCATGGTGCAGGGCGAGCTTGGCCTCATCTGGATCGATGCCCACATGGACAGCCACACCCCTGGCACCAGCCACACGGGCCGGCTGCACGGCATGCCGCTCGCATGGCTGCTGGGACAGGCCGACGACGACCTCTACGGGCTGTCCGCCGGCGTGGTCGATCCCGAGCACGTCGCCCTGATCGGCGTGCGCAGCTACGAGCCCGAGGAGAAAGAGCGCCTCGATCGGCTCGGTGTGCGGGTATTCCACATCGAGGAAGTCGGACGGCGCGGCCTCGACATGGTTTGCGACGAGGCCTTGAGGATCGCGACTGCCGGCACCTCGGGCTTCGGAATCAGCATCGACCTCGATGCGGTCACCCCCGAGGACGCGCCCGGCGTCGGTACTCCAGTGCCCGAGGGCATCGCCGCAGATGACCTCGCCCGCGCGCTGCGCCACCTCGGCTCGAGGCCCGATCTCGTGGGCCTCGAGCTCGCCGAATACCTTCCGCGCCTGGATCCCGACGGGCGCAGCGCCCGAGTGGCGATCGACCTGCTGCTCGCGGCGTTATGCGGGACGCGCGAGAATCCGCAGGTCGTCGCCTAGCCGGTCCAGCGAGACAAGCTTCAGCTTCAGGCGCTCCTCGAGGATGCCAACCGCCGGCAGGTCGAGCATGCCCTGCGCGGCGTCGCCGAGGAAGCTCGGGTTGAGGTAGATCAGGAACTCGTCGACGCAGCCCTCGCGAGTGAGCGAGCCGTTGAGGCGAAAGCCCGCTTCCACGTGCAGCTCGTTAATGCCGCGCCGCGCCAGCTCCTCCAGCATGCGGGGCAGCTCGACCTTGCCATGGGCGTTCGGCAGCACCACTACTTCCGCGTTTTGCGGCGCGGGTGCCGCGCGCGCCGCGAAGATGAGCACTTTCGGCCCTTGCAGGATTTGCGCAGCGTGCGGGATTTCCAGCCGGCTGTCGACGATCACCCGCAAGGGCTGGCGCGGCGTATCGACTTCCCGTACGGTGAGCCGAGGATCATCCGCCGCGACCGTGCCGATGCCGGTGAGCAGCGCGCAAGCGCGGGCGCGCCAGCGATGGCCATCGCGCCGGGCCTCGGGCCCGGTGATCCACTGGGACGCGCCGTTCGCGAGCGCGCTGCGCCCGTCGAGCGTGGCGGCGATTTTGAGGCGCACCCACGGCCGGCCGCGCTGCACCCGAGACAGGAAGCCGAGATTGAGCTCGCGCGCCTGCGCCTCGAGCAGGCCATGCTCGAAGCCGATGCCCGCGGCCGCGAGCGCGTCGCCGCCGCGCGCCGCCTGAGGATTGGGGTCGCGTAGCGCGGCCACCACGCGCGCCACTTTCGCGTTGATGAGGGCTCCGGCGCACGGCGGCGTGCGGCCGTAGTGATTGCAGGGTTCCAGATTCACGTAGACGGTCGCGCCGCTTGCACTGTCTGCTGCAGCTTTCAATGCTGCGGCTTCAGCGTGCAGCCCACCCGCCTTCTCGTGCCACCCCTCACCGACGATCGATTCGCCCCGCGTGATGACGCAGCCCACTCGCGGGTTGGGAGTGGTCGTGAACAGGCCCTTCTCCGCCAGCGCGAGCGCGCGGCGCATCATCGCCTCGTCGAACGCGGCGAACACGGCCTAGCGCTTTTTCTTTCGCGTAGCCTTGATTTCCTGCACGGCCTCGCGGAAATCGTCCGGGGTCTCGAAGCTGCGGTACACCGAGGCGAATCGGATGTAGGCGATCTTGTCCAGCTTGGCGAGCTCGCGGATGACGAAATCGCCCACCCGGCTGGTCGGCACCTCGCGCTCGCCCAGCGAGCGCAGCCGCTCGATCACACGATCCACCGCGCCTTCCACCTCCTCGGTGGCCACCGGCCGCTTCCTCAGCGCGAGCATCATGCTGCCCATCAGCTTGTCGCGGTCGAAATCGGTCCGGCTGCCGTCCTTCTTCACCAGCCGCGGCATCTTGAGATCGACCCGTTCATAGGTGGTGAAGCGCTTTTCGCATTGCACGCACTTCCTGCGGCGGCGGATCGTGTTCGCCTCGAGGCTCGCCCGCGTGTCCACGACCTGGGTGTCGTCCGAGCCGCAGAAAGGACACTTCATGCGTACACCGGAAACCTTGCGCAGAGCGCCTTGACCTGATCCGCGACGTGCGCGACGTTCTTCTCGTCGCCAGGGCGCTCCAGCACGTCGGCGATGAGGTGCGCGAGCTGCTCGGCCTGCGTGGTGCCGAATCCGCGGGTCGTCATGGCGGGCGAGCCGATGCGCACCCCGCTCGTGACCGCTGGCTTCTCGGGGTCGTTGGGAATCGCGTTTTTGTTCACCGTGATGTGCGCGCGTCCAAGCGCGGCTTCGGCGTCCTTGCCGGTGATGCCTTTGCTGCGCAGGTCCACCAGGAACATGTGGCAGTCCGTGCGCCCCGAGACGATTCTCAAGCCGCGCTGCGTCAGCACGGCCGCCAGGGTGCGGGCATTGTCCAGGACCTTCTTCTGATAGGTCCTGAAGTCGGGCTTCAGCGCCTCGCCCAGCGCAACGGCCTTGGCCGCGATGACGTGCATGAGCGGCCCGCCCTGCAGGCCCGGGAAAATCGACGACGCGATCGCCTTCTCCTGCTCGGGCTTGCCGAAGATCATCCCGCCGCGCGGGCCGCGCAGTGTCTTGTGCGTGGTGGTGGTGACGAAGTCGGCGATACCCATGGGCGACGGGTACAGACCGGCCGCGATGAGCCCCGCGTAGTGCGCGACATCCGCCATCAGCAGGGCGCCGCACTTGTCGGCGATGTCGCGGAAACGCTTCCAGTCGATGGCGAGCGAGTAGGCCGACGCGCCGGTCACGACGAGTTTCGGCTTTTCGAGAACCGCTATTTTTTCCGCGGCCTCGTAGTCGATCTCCTCACGCTGGTTCAACTGATACGAGACCACGCGATAGAGCTTGCCCGAGAGGTTCACCGGCGAGCCATGCGTGAGGTGGCCGCCGTGCGCGAGCGACATGCCGAGGATCGTGTCGCCCGGCTTGAGCGCCGCCGTGTACACGGCCTGGTTCGCCTGCGAGCCGGAGTGCGCCTGGACGTTCGCCCACGGCGCGCCGAAGAGCTTCTTCGCGCGCTCGATGGCGAGCGACTCGGCCAGGTCCACGTACTCGCAGCCGCCGTAGTAGCGCTTGCCGGGATAGCCTTCGGCGTACTTGTTGGTGAGCTGGCTGCCCTGCGCTTCCATCACGCGCGGGCTGGCGTAGTTCTCCGACGCGATGAGCTCGACGTGGTCTTCCTGGCGGCGGTTCTCGTTGGCGATGGCCTGGGCGAGTTCGGGGTCAAAACCTTCGATACGGGCGTCACGCGGGAACATCGGCTCTCCGGCGGGGGTTGTGGTGGGGAGAAGCCGCAAGTTTAACGTGCGTTTGACCTCGCCCCGCCGTGCTGTGAGAGATCGCCATAAGGCCGCAGCCGTGAGCTCCCGGATTCGGGTGCCTCGGGTGAATCCGCGAGGGCGAAGACCCGCGCCGATGGCTATAATTCGCGGCTATCCCGCTTCACCCGAACATATTCCCGGCCCTGCCCTGCGCAGGACGCCGCCGCCTGCCCCACGGTGCCCGCACCGCGTCCGATCGAGAGCCCCATGTCCTCGCAATACATCTACACCATGAACGGCGTCAGCAAGGTCGTGCCGCCGAAGCGCCAGATCATCAAGGACATCTCGCTGTCCTTCTACCCGGGCGCGAAGATCGGCCTGCTCGGCCTCAACGGCGCCGGCAAGTCGACCGTCCTGAAGATCATGGCCGGCGTCGACAAGGACTTCAACGGCGAAGCCCGCCCGCAGCCCGGCATCAAGGTCGGCTACCTGGCGCAGGAACCCGAACTCGACCCGACCAAGACCGTGCGCGAAGCCGTCGAGGAAGGCGTGGGCGAGATCCTCAACGCCCAGGCCGAACTCGATCGCGTCTACGCCGCCTACGCCGAGGAAGGCGCCGACTTCGACAAGCTCGCCGCCGAACAGCAGCGCCTTGAGGCCATCCTCGCTGCCGGCGATGCGCACATGCTCGAACAGCAGCTCGAAGTCGCCGCCGACGCGCTGCGCCTGCCGCCGTGGGACGCCGTGATCGGCAAGCTCTCCGGTGGCGAGAAGCGCCGCGTCGCGCTGTGCCGCCTGCTGTTGCAGAAGCCGGACATGCTGCTGCTCGACGAACCCACCAACCACCTCGACGCCGAATCCGTCGAGTGGCTGGAACAGTTCCTCGCCCGCTATACCGGCACCGTCGTCGCCGTGACCCACGATCGCTACTTCCTCGACAACGCCGCCGAGTGGATCCTCGAACTCGACCGCGGCCGCGGCATTCCGTGGAAGGGCAACTACACCGAGTGGCTGACGCAGAAGGACGAGCGTCTGAAGCAGGAAGAGTCGCAGGAGAAGTCGCGCCAGAAGGCGATCCAGAAGGAACTCGAGTGGGCGCGCCAGAATGCGAAGGGCGGCCGTTCGAAGGGCAAGGCGCGCTTGCAGCGCATCGAAGAGCTGCAGTCGGTCGACTACCAGCGCCGCAACGAAACGAATGAAATCTTCATTCCGCCGGGCGAGCGCCTGGGCAACAAGGTCGTCGAGTTCAAGAACGTTTCGAAGAAGTTCGGCGATCGCCTGCTGATCGACAACC